>DAIEPO010000029.1 GCA_027348385.1 bacterium | reverse complement strand
TTCATCGGTTAGAAATCAATTAGTATCGGAAAAACTTAAAGGAAATAACTTAGCAGGCTCTATTCTTACAGCATCAACTATTGTTTCAGGAGTGGCTCCGTCACAAGCAATTGGACAAGCTCAAGAAAATGCAAAACTTACAGCTGTTCTAAGTCAGCTTGCTAAACCAGATTCAATAACCTCTGCTTATGATAAGCAAAAAGCGGCACAGCTTAAGGAAGAGCTCATGAAAGCAAAAGCTGGCGGGGATCCTTTGGCTACATCTCTTCTGGCAGCAGTGGATAAAGGTAAAGGAGAAGTAACAGAAGATCTTAGACAAAAAATTAAAGAGGCTAAAGCAAGAGGAAATAAAATTGCTACTGATATTTTGCAGCATGCAGGAATCTTGGAACTTGGTGAAGAACATGGAACGTTCCCTGTTGTAAACAGAGTTCAGTCAGTTAGCATAGATGATTATGAATCAGTCAAGAAGATCTGGACTGAAAACTATCACAACCTAGAAGTACCAAAGGCACTTGAAGGAAAATCTAGAAGCAGAAGAGAATGGGTACAACAAGACGAGCGAAGAATTGATGAGACGATAAATCTTCTAGCGTCGGCAGATGCAGCAAGCGTTAACAAGGGCATGGAAGAAGTTGGAGCAATTTTACCATTCCTTTTAATTGGAGGGTTTTCTCAGACAGAAGTAATTGCATATCTTAAGGCAAAAATGGAAGCTGCAAAAACAGTATTGTCTGAAATGACTAAAAAAGAAGAAGAGGAAGAAACGTTAATTGACACTAAGGAAAAAAAGAACGTACAATTGAAAGAGATGCATGCGGAAGCACATGCAGAAATTCCATTGGACGAAAAACAGGAGCATAAAAAGTAGGGATAATATATGTTTGGAAATTTATTTGGCGCTAAAAAAAATGATGAAGTTGCTGAAAATACTGCAACAGGAATTCCGGTTAATAATTTTGGTGTTCCACAACAACAAATTCCTGTTAACGGACAATATCAGCAATATACAGTGTCTCCATCTGGTGGTCAGCCATTTCAGCAGCCCGTAGCAGCAATGCCAGCACAGCCGATGACCCAAGTTCCTCAGGTTCAGAATATTGTTGGCTCAAATATTAATCCTGAAGTAAAGCAAGATATGTCAGTAATGTCGCACTTGGATACTAGAATGTCTCAGGTTTTGACTCAGGCTCAAACTGAAACAAAACGAATTCAGCAAGCAACTATTGAACCTGAACAAATACTTTTAGGATTACTATTTGATAGCGATGTTTATAAATTAATGTCTGATTTTTCAGTTGATGCAGGAAAATTATCTAAGGAAATTCAGGGAAAAGAGACTATGGGGAATTTTACAGGGCAACCGACATTAAGTGAAAATTCAAAACAGATTTTTGAAAAAGCCTATGCGCAAGTTAAACAAAGAGGAGTTGAATTTATCAGCCCTGAGGATGTATTAATCGTTCTTTTTTCTACGCAATCACAGATCAGTAACGAGCTTTCATCTCAGGGGCTAAATAAAGAGAAAATTGAGGAAAAATTATCTAAGTCATCAGGGTTTATGTATGGTAAAAAAAGCGCACTTGAGCAATTTGGTCTTGATTTAACTCAACAAGCAAAAGAAGGAAAACTTGATCCGATAACAGGAAGAGATAGAGAGGTTCAAAGACTTACACATATTCTTCTTAGAAGAACAAAAAACAACCCTATTATTATTGGTGAGGCAGGCGTTGGTAAAACTGCAATTGTAGAAGGGTTGGCACAAGATATTGCAGCAGGAAAAGCGCCAAAAGACCTTTCTAACAAAAGGATTATTCAACTTGATTTATCATCTCTTGTTGCTGGTGCTTCTCATAGAGGAGAATTTGAAGAAAGATTAAGAAATGTTATTAAAGAAACACAAGCTTCAAGTGGAACAATAATACTCTTCATAGATGAAGTGCATACGCTTATTGGCGCAGGTGATACAGATGGAGCAATGGATGCCTCAAATATCATAAAGCCATTTTTGGCAAGAGGGCAACTACAGATGATTGGAACAACTACCACGATTGAATACAGAAAACACTTTGAAAAAGATAAAGCGTTTGAGCGAAGATTCCAGCCAGTGTTGGTAGAAGAGCCAGCAGAAGAAGTAGCAATAGAAATGCTTAATGTTCTAAAAGCAAAATACGAAAATTTTCATAAAGTTGTTTTAACTCCTGAAGCAATTGAACAGTCGGTTAAGCTTTCTAAAAGATATATTGGAGAACGCTATCTTCCCGATAAGGCAGTCGATCTTTTGGATGAGGCCGCAGCAGAAGTAAAACTACAGATGAACGAGGGTAAAAGACAAGATAATAAAATAAATAAACCGGACATAGAAAAAGTGGTTAGTAGTTGGACAGGAATTCCAATAACAAAGTTAACTGAAAACGAAAGCGAGAAATTACTTCATCTGGAAGATACTATTCATAAAAGACTCATTAATCAAGAGAATGCAGTTAAAACAGTTTCTGAAGCTGTAAGAAGAGGAAGGATAGGACTTTCAAGTGCCAATAGGCCAATTGCTTCATTTATATTTCTTGGCCCAACAGGAGTTGGGAAAACTGAACTTGCAAAAACATTA
>DAIEPO010000028.1 GCA_027348385.1 bacterium | reverse complement strand
ACATGTGCAACAGCAATATATTTGTTTCTTCAAGGATCAAGAAGCAAACAAAAAGTATTTTACGCAATTTCGTTAGTAATAATGGTCCTTGGAAACTATTTAACTTTCTCAAGATCTGGCCTCCTTGCTCTATATATATCCCTTGCTCTCATCCTCATCCTGCTCATTAAAAAAACCAAACTAGAATACAAAAAACTATTAGTGACAATCATCATCACAACCATTCTCGCCATCACAGTCCTTTTCCCGTATCTAAACGCGCGAACAAACACAGCTCCAACAAACTTCAACAGAACTCTGTACAATAAAGCAGGAGTGGAAATATTTAAAGCTCATCCAATCTTTGGCGTTGGAATAGGGAACATGATTCCTGAAATGTCCAAACAATTGGACTTAAAAGAATCATGGCAAATACAACCACCACATAATTTCTTCTTAGAGGTTGCATGTGAAACAGGAATAATTGGTTTAATCCTAATTCTAATCCTTTTTACCAAAGTATTAAAAGCAGGAATATCAAGAATCCGAAATCAAGAAGGGGATGAACTCATTTACGCAATCATCTTAACATCAGCATTTTGCGCACTTATCTTTTTAATGTTCTTTGACCACTATTTCTACACCTTACAACAAACTCAGTTGTTGTTATGGCTATTGATTGGTATGATTCTAGGACTAGTAAAAGACTAGGGCCTATGGTTCAGTGGCAGAACAGGGCATTCGCATTGCTCAGACGGCGGTTCGATTCCGCCTAGGTCCACCAAACATATGAAAACACTTTTAATTGATGCAGACGGTCTAGTAATAACCAGACCAAAATACTTTAGCAAAGTGTATTCCGAAACACACGGAATTCCTTTAAAAATTCTTACGGAATTTTTTGAAAATGAATTTAGAATTTGCCAAACAGGAAAAGCAGATTTAAAAGAACAATTAAAACCATATTTACCCAAGTGGAAATGGAAAAAATCAGTTGAAGATTTCCTTGAATACTGGTTTACAACAGACGTCATCCTAAACCAAAAAATGCTTGATATTATTGATCTTTTACGCAAAAAAGGGTACAAATGCTATCTTGCTTCAGACCAAGAAAAGTACAGAGCAGCGTACATCTCAAATCATCTAAAAGAACATTTTGATGGATTGTTTTTCTCATGTGACTTAGGTTACAAAAAATCAGAACAAGAATTCTTTGAAGAGATCATAAGAAGAATACAAACAAAACCAGAAGACATTGAATTCTGGGACGATGAAATTGAAAATACCCAAGTTGCTGTGAACTTGGGTATTAAAACCAAACTATACATTGATCCTGAAACTTTTGAAAAGAGTTTCTCCTCTTAAAGCACAGGCTTTGCTTCAGGCCAAACAACATCCCACAAAGCACCAGATGTATCAATTGCATTACCGCGAAGAGGGAAGTGATGCAAATCTAAAAATGGCACGCTGTTACATTCAATAACTCCGCAAGGATACTGTTCCTTCCAGGATTTTGATATGTCCTCGATTATAAAATCAATGCCGATGATTGAATCACCAACAACAGTTGCAACCTTTTCAAACAAAACCCGGTTATCTGGATGCACTAAATCTGTAACATCAGAATTAGAACCACCAGAACTTCTACCAATGTTGTTTCGAACAATCACTGTTTCTCCAACAGCAGGGATGGAGTCATAAGACAAACCCAAACGAGCAAGCTCTGCTTCTGTTTGTTCATCAATTGGAATCTGGTGAAAATATGGTCCTTGTCGCTTTGGATTTTCATTTTCCAAAACAATCAGTTGCTTAACAGTAGAAACCCCGTCTCCAATAACATAAGGTGGCTCACGACGTAACACAGCAACAAGCTTACCTCCTAAGACTGCTGCTCTATGCACCATACCTGTCAACTCTTGTTCAACAATCACAAAAGGGGAAAGTTTCTTAGCAATTTTGAAACCACGCATTAAATCTTGCTCTGTTTCTAAATGAATATTTGTGTGTCTACTACGTGATCCAATGTGTGGTTTAGTAATTACAAAACCACTACCTGCTGATTTACCAGCAACAAGCGCCTCTTGATGTAAAGCTTTAACCCTGTCTAAAACTTTCTTTGCTCCATTAAATGTAAAAGCAACATTTCCAAAAGCAACCGGAATACCCGCTTTCATAAACTCATCTCGCATTCTCGCCTTGTTATCCATCCAATAATAGCCCTTAGAACGGGTGGTTTTTGGTCTTGGTAAACCTTCAAAAAGAAGCCTTTTCCCGCCATATTCAGCAACAAAAAGTTCTAAAGTCCTGCCAAATACCCGTATTTCTTTAACGTTAATACCTCTTGCTTTAGCAGCCTGCCAAATACACCTTGCTCGGTCTGAATTTAAATGGTCAGGCTCATGATTAACCTTCGCTAAACCAACTTTGCTTAGCAACCAAAAAATATACCCAATATCATCAATTCCAAACCCATTAAAAATCTTGGAGACAAAACGAGTCAAAGCAATTGAAACTTTGTTTAATGGTGTTGAAATCCAATCAATAATCAAAATGGTCTTAGAAAGACCATGATGTATTGGCACCGGACCGCAATCCGGACATTTAATTTCTAAAACTTTCCCCATAAAACTTTAGAAATGTAAAATTTTAGCAAACCAATTTTGGAGGTAATGACTCTTTTGATCTGTGAAATACAGAACCAAAATCGCTGCTAAATACAAAGCGTTTAAAATGAGCACTTTGTACAAATCTTTTTTGATGAGTTCGTATTCTTGTTCTTGCATATATATAGAGTATACCACGAGCAAAGGGGTTTGCGACAAGAGCATATTCATTGTATTATGATTCTGCCTATGAACAACTTGGAGCTTGCAACTACCATTATCGCTGGAGGAAGCTTAATCACAGCAATTTTTGCAATTGTCATGCTTTTGCGTTTCAGAAAAACTGCCAAAGCTTTTTTCACAGGAAACGAAGCTGCCAACCTTGAACAATTCATAATTGCTCAAAGCAAAAAATTAAATGAGCTCAGTAAACAAAGTGACATGCTTGAAGAAGCAATTGCTGATTTACGTAAACAACAAAAATATTCCATCCAAAAAATTGGACTGATAAGATACAACCCGTTTGCAGAGGATGGTGGTAACTTAAGTTTTTCAATGGCACTGTTAGATGATCATAATAATGGTGTTGTCATAACTTCAATGCATGGCAGGGAAGCAAACAGAATCTATGCCAAACCAATCATCAGGAGTAAAAGTGAATTTACTCTTACTAAAGAAGAAGAATTAGCAATTAAAGAATCTAAAATAATTAACTAAAAACATATGGAGAAAAAAGACGGAATGCAAAACGGAGAGAGCATAGTCGGACCATCAGTGAAAATAGATGGAGACTTAAAAAGCCAAGGCAACCTAAGAATCGACGGAACTGTTACTGGAAAGGTTAAAACCTCCCAAAACTTGTTTGTCGGAGAAAGCGCTAAAATCTCTGCTGATGTTGAAGCAGAAAACGCCATAATATCAGGCATAGTTCAAGGAAACGTTAAGGTTTCCGGGGCTTTGGTATTAGGTAAAACAGGTCGTTTAGTGGGGGATATGTCCTGCGGAACACTACAAGTAGAAGAGGGTGCTTACTTTGCAGGCAAGTGCACAATGAAAGACGTTAATGGTGGGGTTATTGAACCAATAGAGGAGAGTGCTACAAAGAAAAAATAAACGGAGTGTTAACTAGATGTATT
>DAIEPO010000027.1 GCA_027348385.1 bacterium | reverse complement strand
TGATGCAGTTAGTAAACCACCATCTTTGTTGAAGGTTTCAGTACTGTTTAATATCTGGAATGTGTTGGTACCAACAATTAAAGTGTTGTATTTGATACTTTTTACTTTACCACTAGTTTCTACTTTAGCAGCAGGATTAATTACAGCATTACTTTCTTCGTTTGCTGCGGCAACAATCTTTTTAATCTCATGTAAGGCGGTTTTGGTTTGCTCTTCGTTTTCCAAAGCTCCTTGAGTATCGCTTTGAGCAACAAGAGTGTTCTGGCTCTTAGCAATGGTTTCTGCTTTTTCAACGATCCCTGTATTGTTAGAAGAAATTGCTACTGCAACCCTAACTTCTTTTAAAGCAGCTTTGGTTTGAGTTTGAAGTTCTGCAATAGCTGCTTTTGATTTTTCTGTGTCATTCTCAGAGAGCGCTTGTTTTGCATCTTGAAGTCTTTGTACTGCAAACTCAAGTTGTAAGTCAGCTCTTTTTTCTGGGTTGGAAGTAATAGTTAAACGGAATTGTTGAAAACTCTTTTTTAAACTAAAGAGTGTTTCTCCAGGTAAGCTGTTTGCTGCAGCAAAGCTTGTTCCTGAAACTAGGATGACAATACTTGCAAGTACTGCAGAAAGCATTCTAAAGGATGTGAAGAATTGTGTTGCGAAAGAACGGTTTTGTTGGTGTTCTAAGTAGAACCTTCTTTTGGTAGGTTCTGGCACATGTTTCTTTGGTAGGGCAGAGACTTGAGAAACAACAGCAAGCATCAAAGCAAGCTCTTCTTGAACATTTTGTGGATAGTCAGAAACAACCAGAGAAATGTTTTCTCCGTTTCGTATTCTTGCGATCGCATGATCTAGGTATTGTTCAATTTGTGATTGCATTTTTCGGTTCTTGGCTTGGTGAGTTTAATTGTTGCGCTTTGTATTCTAAGAAAAGTTCTTGTAGTTTTTGAATTGCTCGATGCTGGGTTACTCTGATTGATCCTTCAGTTCGGGAAATAAGTTCTGATATTTCATCATTATCCATTTCTTCCATGAATTTGAGTTTGACGACAATCTGTTGTTCAGGAGTAAGCTTTTTTAAGAGCTCCAGGAAAATCTTTCTTTCAATGACTGTGTTGGCATCTTCACTGAGGTTGTCTTCTGATTCTAGGATGTTTGAAACATCTTCTAGATCAACAAGCTCTCGTTTCTGTCTGTAGTGATCTATGATCAGGTTCTTAGCTATCTGATACAACCAACCACTGAAAGATTCTTCTTTTACACTCGATATTTTAATCCAGGCTTTGATGAAAACCTCTTCTGCTATATCTTCAGCCAGTTCTTTGTGGTTTACTCTGAAAAAGATGTATCTATATATCTTTTCAAAGTAAAGTTCGTAGAGCTGACCAAAAGCAGGCTCTTCACCCTGCTTGGCTCTAAAGACCAAAAGCAGTTCTCGCTCTATGTCTTTCTTAGGAGTTCTAGATTGTCCAGGATTATCGGACATATATGGTGCTAACTTATTAGACGTGTTAGTTAAGTAATTGTTACTAATTATACCATGTTTTAGGGTATATTACGGTATATTGTATGATTTTAGGCAAGTTTTTGGTATTATGCCTGTATGAAGATGACTTTTAAAGAAAAAGTGTTTAAGGTTGTTGCAAAGATTCCTAAGGGCAAAACCTTAACATATGGTGAGGTTGCAGAGCTTGCAGGCAGCCCTGGAGCTTTTAGAGCAGTAGGAAATATTATGAGTAAGAACTGGGATCCTAAGATTCCTTGTCATCGTGTTGTTAGAGCTGATGGAAATCCCGGAGGTTACAATCGAGGAAAAAGAAAAAAGGTTAGAATATTAAAAAAAGAAGGAGCTATATGATAGAAGAGTTTAAAGAAAAAGAAAAAAACTTGCGTAAGGAATTAAGAGCACAAAGCATTGGATATATTGTTGCAGCCCTTGGTTTGGTTGCTGGTCTTTCTTGGAATGATGCAATTAAGTCTGTAATTGATCATTTCTTTAATGCTGAAGGATCTGGTATTATTGCAAAGTTCATTTATGCAATTGCAATTACAGTTTTGATTATATTGTTGAGTCAGTTCCTCTTGCGTATGAGTAAAAAAGATGAGTAATTAAAAACCCCGGGGTTTCCGGGGTTTTTTGTTTTACTTCTTAAAAAGCTCTCCTGGTTTCCAGGGCGCTCCAAGTTCTGGCATCATGAATCGATCTATTCCATACCAACCTGCAATTCTCCAGGCAAGGATTATGAAGAGCTGTAAGAAAAGTAAGATTGGGTTAACACTTACAGTTCCTGCAAGTAAGAAGTTCATGTTCATGAAACTTCCGAAGAAAGCTGCAATTCCTGTAAATATTCCTAAGATTAAAGCAATACCCACCAAGATTTCACCATATGTAACAGCGTATGAAAAACCAACAGCATGTTGACTGACAAAGCCGTTTAAAAAGTCTGCATACCAGCCTTGTACATCAGGATGTAATCCTGTTGTTTTGTTTAAGGCGCCGGTTAAGAAACCTTGTATTGCAACACCTGCTTTTGAACCAACCCAGACTGGACTTTGGAGTTTTTCCCAGCCAGCAAGTAGCCAGGACCAGCCAACATAGACTCTGATTATTAACCAAAGCCAGGCAAACCTTGTGTCTGCAAAGAGAAACTTTGCAAGAGGAGGTTCTGGTATTTGTATGTGCCCGTATTTTATTCCCATGTTTTTTGTTTAATTGTTTGTTTAATTATTCACTAGTTATACCATCAAAGTGTTCTGAATCTGTTTCTGCTTGTTCTTTGGTTTGATGAATTGTTTGGTCTTTGTGATGTGCTGGAGAGTATATTGTGTAAAGTTTAAGGCTTTCTGTTTCTGAGGTGTTTATAATGTTGTGTTTTGCGCCTACTGGAACAATTACTGCATCGCCATCTGAAACAGTTTGTTCATTGCCATCAATGATGACTTTGCCTGTTCCTTTTTCAAATCTAAAGAACTGATCTGATTCATCATGGATTTCTTCACCAATTTCTTCTTTTGGTTTTAGGCTCATCAAAACAAGCTGAGAGTGTTTACCTGTGTAAAGCACTTTTCTAAAGTTTTCGTTTTCTAGTGTGAGTTTTTCAATGTTGTCTTTGTATCCTTGCATATTTTTTGTTATTTAATGAAGACTGTTGCTAAAACGCCTACTGTAACTAAAATACCACCTGTAACATTTCCCAGTGTTGGTTTTTCCCCAAGGAAGATGAAAGCAAGCAAGACTGTTAAAGCAACGCTTAGTTTGTCTATTGGTGCAACTTTTGATGCTTCACCAAGTTGTAATGCTTTGTAGTAGAAGAGCCAGGAAAGTCCTGTTGCTATAGCTGAGAGGATTATGAAGGTGTAGGAGTATTTTGAGATCTTAAAAAGATCTGAGGCATTTCCTTGCATGAAAACAATTCCCCAAGCAAAAATCACGATTATGATTGTTCTAATCGCAACAGCCAGGTTGCTATCAACCCCTTTTATCCCTATTTTTCCAAATATGGCAACTAATGATGCAAAGAAAGCAGAGAGGATCGCGTAGATTACCCAGTTCATATTTTCCTTATTAATTCCCCTTAATTATACACCAGCACTTAAACAATCTCCAAAAGTTTGCTATGGTTGTGGTATATGAAAGTTTTAATTGTTGGAGCGGGGAAAATAGGGAGGGCCATTCAAAGCGGTTTTAAACCTGGTGTTGCTTTTGAGTTTTGGGATAAGGATCCAAGCAAGGTTTCAAATCAAAGAAGCCTTGAAGAAGCAGTATTTTCTGCTGATCTGGTTTTTCTCTGTATTCCTTCAACCTGCCTTTTCGAAGCGATTAATAGTTTGAAGGGACATATTAAAGCAAGTACTTTTGTTGTTTCATTAACAAAGGGCATTGAATCTAATACCTCTAAGTTTGCTTCAGAACTTTTTCCTGAATATTTTTCTAAAGAGAGCTTTGCCTTGCTTTCAGGACCAATGCTTGCTGATGAGCTTATTGCAGGAAAG
>DAIEPO010000026.1 GCA_027348385.1 bacterium | reverse complement strand
GGTATTTTTGCGGAGGAGTTAGAAAAGCACATATATTTGGTTAATGATTCAGAAACTGTGTTTTACGCTGATGCAAAAGAGTTTTCCTTGCCCGGTTTTCATAACTTGCAAAATGTTGGTGCTGCAATTTTAGTTGCAAAGATTGTTTCAAAAACAGAAAAGTTACTTACAGATCAGGTTATTTTGCAAAGCATTAGAGATTACAAGGGTTTAGAGCACAGACTAGAACTTGTTGGTACGTTTAACGGCGTTGAGTTTTATGACGATTCTTTTGGGACAACTCCAGAAAGCGCGCTTGCTGCCCTAAAAGCTTTTAGTAAACCAGAAATAGCCATAATCGGAGGGGTTAACAAAGGTGTGGATTACACAAACTTTGCTTTTGAATTAACGAAAGTAAAACAGATAAAGGCGGTTATTTTAATTGGTGAGATAGCAAAGGTTTTAGAAGGCGCACTTTTAAAGGCAGGTTTTTCAGGAAAGATTTATTTGGGGGCTAAGAATATGTCTGAGATTTTTAAGCAAGTTAAGGAAGTTGCTTTGGAGGGTGATGTCGTACTTCTTGCTCCAGCAACATCAAGCTTTGACATGTTTAAAGATTACAAGGACCGAGGAGATAAATTTAAGGAACAGGCTAGAAGCTATGGCAATAGTTAGGGGACGTTTAAAGCAGGCGAGTGTTGATTACAAGCTTACAGCTATTGTTTTAGCTTTACTTGGTATTGGCTTGATTATTCTGTATTCTGCTTCAACTGTGCTTTCTTTTTCTAAGTTTGGTAACAACACGCATTATTTTTTTAGTCAACTAACCCAAGGAGTTTTGATTGGTTTAGTGTGTATGTATATTTTTAGCAAGATTGATTATCACAGATGGCAGAAGCTCGCACCGTTGTTAATTATTATAAGCATAGTATTGTTGGCTTTGGTTTTAGTTCCGGGCTTGGGTTTTAAAGTTGGAAATGCTAGACGCTGGCTTGATTTTGGACCAATATTTTTTCAACCAGCAGAGATAGCGAAGCTTGCCTTGATCTTCTATATTGCTTCTTGGATTGATAAAAGGAAAAGCGAGATTAATGATTTCTATTACGGCATCATTCCGACCCTGATCATCATCGGCGCCATTGCGGGTTTAATAATCTTGCAGCCAGACATTGGTACAATGTTGGTTGTTACAGTCACAGCTTTTGTGATGCTATTTGTTGGCGGGTCTAGGATAAAGCACTTGATTTGGATCTTTGTGGCAGGTATTGTTGCTATGGCCATATTAATTAAGCTAGAGCCATATCGTTTGCATCGTTTAACAACTTTTTTAAACCCTGACTTAGATCCACAAGGTATTGGTTATCAGATTAACCAGGCTATGGTTGCAATCGGTTCGGGTGGATTTTTTGGCAGAGGATACACTGAGTCCAGACAAAAGTATAACTATTTACCTGAGGTTATGGGTGACTCCATTTTTGCAGTAACTGTAGAAGAGCTTGGTTTTCTTCGTTCTGGTTTAATTATTGGACTCTTTTTAATTCTTGCTTTTAGAGGTTTGATGATTGCAAATCGCGCACCTGATATGTTTGGGAAAATGTTAGCTGTTGGTATAATCTCATGGATTTCTTTCCAGGCCTTGATTAATATCGGTGCAATTATTGGTGTTTTGCCTTTGACTGGTATTCCACTTCCCTTTGTTTCTTACGGTTCTTCTGCTTTAGTAGTTTTGCTTTCTGCAATAGGAATTTTGTTAAATATTTCAAAACACGCCAACGCTTAATTTATGCAAGAAATTAAAAGATCAAAGATAATCCCACCTTCTAAAGAAGATTTGCTTGAATCAGAGATTTTTCCAGCAAAGATTAATCTCTTAAACAAACAAGTCATTGCGAAGTATCCAAAACTTCCTGCTTTTCAAAAAGAGATAGTTGGTTTTGCAGTTATTGCGCTACTTTGTTTTTTAACACTTAAAGGTGCTTCTATTGTTGCTTCTGGTATTGAAACAAGATCAGAAGTGATTGGTAGTGCTAAGCAAGCTTTGAGTCAGTTAAAAGAAGCAGGAGCGCTTGCTTCTGAAAAAGACTATGTTGGAGTGCAACAACAACTAGAGTTTGCGCAGAATAACTTTGAGGATGCAAGAAACAATATTAAAGGTTTGGGCAGCTTAGTTTCAGGTGTCATTGGTATTTTGCCTCAAAGACAAGCAGCCGAACATTTATTAGATGCAGGCTCTGAGTTGTCTTTAAGTGGTATTGCTTTGAATAATTTTTACACTTTAATTTCGCAGATTCAGGTTTCAGAATTCGGTTTTACAAGTCCGGATGGGTTGTACCAAACATTAAATGCAGCCAAGAAATATTTAGCAGAGGCTGAGCAAGGTATATCTAAAGCAACGGCAGATATTGAGAGCGTGGATCAAAAGTATTTACCAGAAGAGTTTAGGGCACAGTTTCTTGTTTACAAAGATAGTTTAAAGCAGGGCAGTGTTGCACTAGATCAAATCTCTTCAATACTTAATCTTTTTCAGCAGTTTCTTGGTCCTGGTTCTAAGTCGATGTTGGTTTTGTTTCAAAACAACAATGAACTCAGAGCAACTGGCGGTTTTATTGGAACTTATGGTTTTTTTAAGTTAAATAACGGAAAGATTGAATCACAGAAGATTAGCAGTGTTTATGATCTTGATGGGCAGATTTTAGAGAAGATTGCACCACCTGGTCCTTTCCATGATTTAACTGATAGTTGGGGTCTCAGAGATTCAAACTGGTTTGTTGATTTTAAGGCCTCTGCGGAAAAAGCAAGTTCTTTTTACGAAAAGAGTGCTCAACAAACACCGGATGCTGTTGTTGCCATGACACCGGATATATTTGTTGATTTGCTTGCTGTTTTAGGACCAATTCAGTTACCAAAGTATAATTTGGTTTTAACTGCGGCTAATTTTAGAGAACAGGTCCAGTTAAATACATCTTTGGCATATGACAAAAAAGAGAACAAGCCAAAACAAATGCTTGCTGATTTTGCACCTTTGCTTTTAGCTAAGATGTCATCTGCAACACCAGAGCAAAAGGGACAGTTATTGGCAGCTTTGTTTGAAGCGCTTTCTAAAAAGAACCTGTTGTTTTATGACCGCGATAAAAATGTTCAAAAGATTTTAGAAGATTATGCTTGGGCTGGAAGAATTTTAGATACTGACAAAGACTATTTAGCTATCTTTAACACTAATCTTGGTGGCAGAAAAACAGACCTTAGCATTGACCAGTCTGCAATTTTAAATTCCGAAGTATTGGCAGATGGTAGTATTTTAAATACTTTAACATATACCAGGAAACATCAGCTTAATCTTTTTGAACAAGCAAAGAATATTGACTATGTTAGATTCTTAGTACCTAAGGCAAGTCAGTTTGTTTCTGCTAGTGGTTTTGTTAAAAAACCATTTTACAAGTCAGATGGAAGTGCCTATTCAAAAAACCTAGTTGATGCTTTAAAGGAACAGTTTAAGAAAGACAAAGACCTTTTAACATATGATGCGAATGCAAGAGTTATTGATCAGGAATCGGGAACAGTGCAGGGGATTGAATCAGGTAAAACATATTTTGCTAATTGGATTGAAGTTTCACCAGGAGAAGAAGTTACTGTAGTTTTGAAGTACAAACTTCCTTTTAATGTTAATGATTCAAGAAAATACAGCCTTTTGCTTCAAAAACAACCTGGAGCAAATCCTTTAAAGTTTAGTTATCTCTTTAAAACTGATGCTAAGGTTCTTTGGTATACTGGTAATTTCAAAAACAGCCTTGGTAAGATTAGTTATGATGCCAGTGTCTTAAGTGACACTTTCTTAGGGTTAGTATTAGAGAGACGATAATGAATGTAAACCACAAAAGTACAATTTTAAAGTCTGCAGCAATTCTTGCTTTGTTTACTTTGCTTTCAAGGCTTGTAGGTCTTTACAGAGACCACCTGCTTGCTGGCAAGTTTAGTATTGGACCAACTCTGGATACATATTATGTTGCTTTTAGAATTC
>DAIEPO010000025.1 GCA_027348385.1 bacterium | reverse complement strand
TGCACTGAAACTTCTTTGTTTAACAAATGTGTTTCTTTAACTAACTCTGAGAGAAAAATAATATAATCTTTCTGGGAACCCTCTGGCACCTGTTCAAAATCCAAAGAGACACCGTCAAGATTATTCTCTTTTAAATACTTAGAAACAAAAGCAACTGTCTTTGTTCTAGCATCACTACTAGCAAGCATTTCTTTTGTGTTATCAATCTGCCAGCCCCGTGAGTAGTTATTTAGCATTGCAAAAACTTTTGCTTGTTTGTTTGCTATTCGAATATATTCTAGAATCTCCTTTTGCTTTTCCTGGTTATCTTCCCTAACCGAACCGTCTTTAGATTCAAGATGTAACCAATCGCCAATAACTAAATTAAAAAGACCGGCATGCGCTTTTAAAGAGTCGAAACTTGCCTGTCCTGTATTTATGACATACGAGATATACAAAGGATTGGTAACCTTTGTTTGATCTGTATTTTTAGAAACATTTTCTTGTTTAGGTGCTACTGCCTTTTTAGGAGCGTAGGCTAGCAACAAAATGGCGGCAAGTACAAGGATTGCCGCAGACCATAACCATTTCATTTTAGTTTTGACTTAACGTCATCAACGTCTTTTTTAATATGTTGCAAAAGATCTTTTTCAGTTTCCACTTCTTTCTCTGTTAAATCAGTGACCTTTTTTTCATGTTTTAAGCCTGAAAGGATAATATGGTCTCCGATGAACATTGAAGTAAATAGACCAGCCATCAAAAGAATAACTGTACCAATAACCATCGAAGCTAAAGAATCCAGGTTAATTTCATCAGCTAGGTGCCAGACTCCGCGCCAAAACAAAACAATACCAATGCCACCAATAAGTGCATATGGGATTGGGAATCTGCTCAGACTTCCTCTAATATGATCCTCCATCTTATCAAAAAAATTTACCACCTCTTTTATTAGATTCGACATATTTTTTCCTTAATTATTCCTTGTTAGTTAAAAGTCCTCTGGCATCAATTAACGCAAACAACAAAGCCAGGATTATTGGTCCAATTAATATCCCAATTGGGCCAAAAGCACCAATACCTCCAAGCACTGAAAGTAAGACTAAGAACGGATGAATCTTTAACCCTTTATTAATCAAAATTGGTCCAAGCACATTATCAATCAAAGAAACTGCAAAGAAAGCCCAAATTGCCATACCTAAAGCAAGCGCTGGTTCTGAAGTGAAATATAAATACAAAATTGCGGGGATCATTACAAGACCAGTACCAACAGTTGGAATGAAAGCAGCTACAATCACTAAGCTTCCCCACAAAACAGGATTTGGCACACCAAAGATTGAAAAACCAACCATTGCAATTATGCTTTGTAAAATTGCAATGACAAACTGTCCACGAATTACTGAATTAACAGCATTTTCCATTTTAGCCATAATCTGTGAGTCAACATGTTCAGGCAATGGAGAAACCGAAGCAAGTAATGCTTTAAACTTTGCTCCGTCTTTTAAAACATAGAATAAGGTAAACAAAACTAAAATAAAGGAAAAAATTAAACTAAAGACACTTGAAAAGATTTGTCCAAAGTGATTAAAGAGGTATTCAGCTCCTTGTCTAACATATCCATTTAAATCAACGCTCAAACCCGCTTGATCAAGATGTGATTTAAACAAACTAATTAATCCTGAAACTATAGTGTTGCTGCTACCATCTGTTGTTAAAGCAAGATACAAACTTCTTGATTCAACAAATATCTCATACCCTATCAATGTTAAAGGCAGAATAACTATCAAAAAAACTGACAAGGTCGTAATCAAGGATGCAAATATCTCTTGTTTGGTTTGTTTTAGAAGCCACCTATACACTGGCTTGAAAACAACCCCTAAAACCAAGGCAAGCAGCAAAATCATGAAAAATGCCTTAAAGATGAACAAATTCAAAAGAATTGCTGCTGAAAGCAAAAATATATAGAACCAGTTTTGTAATCTAGTGTTTTCCATATCCCTATTATACCAAATTAAAGGCTTTTAAGTGACCCAGAAAATTAAGGCAACCACAACCATAGCTGAGGTGTGTGCAACTAAACCAAGGTTTTGTACATGACGCTTGAAACCAATAGAAAGAGCAAGCGCAGCTAACAAGAACAAAACAAAGTATATATAGAACTGGTTAACAACTTTTAGAGAAAAAATCTGTCCGATTAAACTAACTTTGTAATCTTTCTCTGCCATAAATCCAAAGCTATCAACTACATCTAAAGAAAGATTTGCAATCAAAGATATCTTTGAATTACCAGCAAGGTCATAAGCAGAAACACTGAGCTTTCCTTGTAGTTCTTCTAAGTTACCAACAAATCTTCCCTGCCAAACATCTGGATTTTCTGTAGGCTGCAAGAACATATTTTTGTCCCCAAGATTTGCTAATACTTTTGAAGCATCTCCTTGAGTTTGAACTTCAACAATATAATCACCTTGTTCAGATGGTCTGACATTTGCTTGAGCAACACTTGGTGCACTAGAGTCTAACTGGATCGTTAATGTTTTTGAAATTGGGCTTGATTCAATCCCGTTTTTAAAACTGACTACATTCACAACACTACTGCCTTCTGAAAGATTTAACTCTGCGCTAAATTTTCCCTGCACAACTGGCACAGCAATAACTGCCTCATGATTAACAAGCACATAAACTGTATCTGCCCCCGGAGCAAACCCCTTTAACTGAAAAGCTTTGTCATTAGTTAAACTAAAGTCAGGACTCTCTAAAAGTGGTGTTGCCAAAGAAATCTTTAATGGTGTTGGGATATATACTTTTTGTTCAGGCACAGAAAGAGTTTGTTTTGTTGAAAAGCCATTCTGCATAGTAATTGGTTGATCAATCACAGAACCAAACATCTGGACAACCACAGTTGCTTTTAAGCCCTTTAAGGTTCCTGAAGAGATACCAATGCCAATGTCTTGAAAATCTTTGTTTAAAATATTCGCCTTGTGTTCAGGGCTATTCATCCAAGCACTCTCTAAGCTTTCTGAAGTGTAGAAATTAACAGCCAAATTTTCTCCAGCAATGATGTAGTTGTAACCTTGGGCTTTAATAAAATCCCAGGGAGTCAAACCTGCTGGGGAGTTATGTGCGAAATATTGATTTTTAAGCATATCCAAAGCTTTTGCTTGAGCAGCCTTAGAAAGCTCTAAATTAACCTTTAATTCACTTAAACCAAAGGCTTGTCTGGAATAGTTTGTTAGTTGCAAAACATTTTCTTGCGTTACTGCAGAAGAAAACGCCTGATTTTGTGGTAAAAGATCAAGCGAGAATAAAGTAAGAAGCTTAACTGAAAACATTAAGCCTGCATAGAAAGACAAATTCCGATGCGAAACCGCATGCGGGGTATAGTTGTTACGGGCATCGGGCACAAAAAAATCACGCAGATGCCTAGAAATATTCATTTTTGTTTTGTTTTTTGTTTCAAAAGTGTTTTGCGAACTAATTTTGGTTCGCAATCAAATTTGTATATTCATTATATCAGAAAACTTCGCTCTTGTAAAGAGAAAAACCACCTCTTAGAGATGGTTTTTAAATTTAAAAGATCTTCCCTTGCTATACACCCAAAGAAATCAAACGAATGATCAGAAAAGAAAAAGCAGCACCAAGAATAGTCATTAAGATTGTCCAAACAGAACTTTGCTTTGAATGTGCTTCTGGTAAAATATCGCTTGCACCAATATACAACAAGAAACCGGCAAAAGCACCAAGGTATACAACTAAAACATGTGGTGATACACTAAAGAACATTGTTGAGGCAGCACCAAGCACAGGTGCTAGTGCATCAATCACCAAGAAAACAATTGATTTCTTAATCGTATTCTTATTCTTCAACATAAATGTCATGGTATTCATGCCATCTGTAAAATCATGCGAGATAACTGCAAGAGCAACCAAAACACCAACAACATTACTTATTTGAAAACCTAGACCAATACCAATACCATCTAGGAAACTATGCCCTGCCAAAGCCAAGGCAGAAAGCACACCAACATGCGGATGAGTATGTTCAGCATACTCTGTCTCATGACTGTGGTGAATGACTAAAAGTTTTTCTAAAACATGGAAAAGTAAAAAGCCAACCACCAAAGCAATCATCACTGGCATTGGATCAAAATTGTTAGCACTTACCTGCTCAATGACCTCAGGAAAAATGTCAAAGCTAACAACACCTAAAATGACACCAGCCGCAAACCCCATAATTAAATGCAAACGATCTTTAAATCGTAAAGCTAAAAACCCTCCAAAAAGGGTTGAAATGAAAGTTAGGGCTGATAATAGTATTGCGGTTAAATTCATATCCTTAGTATCTTAATATTTTTTTGAATTAAAGACCAGTAGCTTGTAACCAATGAAGTTGGAAAACAGTGCAACTATCGCTGCGACCGCATTAGCACAGTTTGCTAACAACACAGTCTTTGGTCCGGTACTAAAGACTTCAGTTATCAAATACACGACTGTTATTGAAAGGAGTAAGCTCACAAAGGAAACTTCAAAGAACTTTTGAAACTCTCTGTATGTTCTGTGTTTGGATGCTTTGAAAGACCAGTGCGTACTCCAAATGTAACTATGCACCACCGCTGCTGTAAATGAAACTGCTGTTATCAAAAGTAAAGGCCAACCACTTGTCGCTCCAGTAATTCTAATTAATACGTTTAAAACTCCAAAATGCACGGCTGTGTTTGTAGTACCTACTAAAAGAAACTTAGAAAATTCCCAAAGTGTAGAGATCTTGTAAAACAAACTTTTTGCAATGAAAATATAGGCTAAACTAAACAAAGGAAAGCCAAAAAACAACACAGAATCAAGCAAAAAACCAGGAAAAGCCAAATTAAAAGTACTAACCAAGGGCAATAAAAAAACGCCAATAGTTAACCCCAAAATCAAAGCATATTCATAATCAGCGAGTTTGTTGAAATTCTCTTGCATACCTCTCTTTATTATACCATCTAAGTCAAGTGAAAAAGCGTATATACTGCTGCAAACAACATGATCAAGAAAGTAACACCAGCTATCAAATTACCTAAAAGTCCAGTGGTATATTTGCCCATAATAACCTTGTTGTTTGTAATTCTAATGATCATAAAAATCATAGGCACAGCAATAATACCATTTAAGACAGCGGCATAAACTAATGCTTTAATCGGATTAACCCCAAAGAAGTTAAGTAACATTCCTGCTAAGACTCCCAAAATTATAACTCCATAAAATCCTTTGGCTTCTCTGAAGTTTTTAGAAAGTCCTTCAGACCAGCCAAACATTTCAGAAATCGCATAAGAAGAAGCAGCCGCAAAAATAGGTATGGCTAAAAGACCAGTTCCAAT
>DAIEPO010000024.1 GCA_027348385.1 bacterium | reverse complement strand
TCTATTTTAGCAATTGCTTCCAAAAATTCTTTTGAAACTTGTTTACCATTTTTTGCTACCACCTTTTTATCTGTAACTGAAATTAAGTTTGCTGAAATTAAGTATGGTATGAGCAAGTTAGTTAAATCTGCAACAGATATTTTCCTAATGTAAAGGTTATTCAACCAGTTTAATTTCTCAACATCAAAGATTGAACCAGATTTATTTACTTTTGCTAAATCAAACTGTTCTGTTAATTCTTGCATTGAAAATACTTCTTGATCTGTTTTTGGATTCCAACCAAGTAGTGCTATGAAGTTAATCAAAGCTTCTTTCAAATATCCCTTAGCAAGATAGTCTTCAACCGCAACATCACCCTGTCGTTTTGAAAGCTTGGAACGATCTTTGTTTAAAAGCAAAGGCAAATGTGCAAACTCTGGTGCCTGCCAGCCAAATGCTTTGTAAAGCAAAACATGCTTTGGAGTTGAAGGAATCCACTCTTCACCGCGAATGACATGTGAGATTTGCATTAAATGATCATCAACAACCACAGCTAAGTGATATGTTGGAAAACCGTCTGATTTCATTAAAACCTGGTCATCTAGTGCTTTGTTTTCCCAAACAATGTCTTTAAAAACCAAGTCTTTAACAATTGTTTGTCCGTCAATTGGAATTGCCTGTCTGATTACATAACCCAAGCCTTTGCTTAGATTTTCTTGAACCTCTGCTTTCGAAAGATTTCTGCACTTTCTGTCATATCTGGTTGGTTGTTTTAGTGCTTCTTGTTCTTTTCGTAGCTCTTCTAATCTTTTTTCATCACAGAAACAATAGTAAGCGTGACCTTCGGAAACAAGCTTTTCTGCATGTTCCTTGTAAATATCTTTTCTTTGTGATTGTAAATACGGGCCATGGCTCCCTTTACTAACTATCTTGTCGTTTTCTACGAAAAGACCTTCATCATATTTCAAACCAATGTCATTTAAAATGTTGATTAATTTTTCAATGGCTCCTTCTATGAAACGAGCTTGGTCAGTATCTTCAACCCTTAAAACAAAATCCCCGTTGTTGTGTTTTGCAAAAAGATATGCAAAAAGCGCGGTTCTTAAACCACCGACGTGTAAATATCCGGTTGGACTTGGTGCAAATCTTGTTCTTACTTTTTGATTCATATATATTTCTTTAAATCCTCTATGACTATATCAACCATTCCCGAACGAACTGAGTGAATGGTTTTTTTAAGCTCATCTGCTTTAACCCACTTGTATTCAGTGAGCTCATCTAAATCTAATTTAATCTCCGATTCATCACCTAAGTATCTTAAGTAGAAAATAGTTTGTTCTTGACCTTTAAATTTTAACCTGTTAAACCAAACTTCTCTAATGCTATTGTTCCAAAGGTATTTATGTGTTTTGTGAGAACGCCCTAATATCGTTACTTCTGAAATATTTGTTTCTTCTTTAACTTCTCTTAAAACAGCCTTTTCAAAATCTTCCATATGATCGACACCTCCTTGGGGAAACTGCCAGTGATCATCATTCATGTTTCCAAGCCGTTCGGCATCTCTGCCACGCTTTGCTACAAAGACCATATTTTCTGCGTTTAGTATAACAGAGGCGACGTTTTGGCGGTATGGCATAGACATAAAAAGCTTGTATCTAAAAGCCCCGGTTATTAACCTAACAGTTCCATTCCAAATCCTTTTAAAGCGGCGTGGCTGAAGTATTAGTCTAAAGAGCCATTCTAAGCCCATAGAACGCAAAAAATGAGGCGCTCTGAGCACTTTTCCCGAGATATAATCAAAAGTACCCCCAAGGCCAATACTTAGGCTAACATCAAGATTTGAAAGGTGTGCTTTGATCCAGTTTTCTTGTTTTACAGGTCCATATGCTACAAAAAGCATATCTGCCTTGCTTTCGTTTATTTCCTTAACTAACTCCTGATTTCCAGGTCCTTTGTTTGAAAATCCGGCTATTCTGACATTAGGATATTTTTCTTGTATTTTTCTTGCAACCAAGTCAGGTGTTTTACCATAACTACCTAAAAGAAAAATGGAAAGATTTTTCTTTTCTGCTAAAGAAACTAAGTCCCAAAAAAAATCAACTCCTGAAATTCTTTCCGGAATTATTTGTTTTAACTTCTTTGGAGCAAGGATTATGGCTGCGATAGAACATGCGATCTGAAAATATGTTTGAAAAATTTTAAGGTAAAAGTTTTTAAAAGAATATGGGATGTTTAAAAAGTAAGCTAGCCATTGAATAGCGATGCCATCAGGCAAAGCAAAATCAGCGCTGTTTAAAAGCTGCTTAAAATCATAATCTAGGAAAGTGCGATAGATGAACTCAGAATATGGTGTTACTAAAAAGGTTTTTTGCCTGTTGTCTAATCTTTGTTCAATGCTTTTTAGAATCTCGTGCTTACTCTGATTATTTATTTGTACTCCCAAAAGCTCTATTTTATCCATACTGTTATTGCAGTATTTTACCATTTTATGTGGAAATTAACCAATATTTAAGTTATACTATTCAAAAAGGAAAATTTATGGAAATAGACAAGGAGTTTAAGAAGAAATTTTCCGAAGCTCCCAAGAAATCTCAATACCTGCATTCAGAAAACCATGTTTTGGCAGATGAGCTTTCAAAAAAGCTTAATGAACCAAAGCGTTTTGGTTTTTACTTAAGGATGGCACAGAAATATGACCATCGGGTTTTAAGAAGGATTGCCGGAGAGGTTTTAGAAGGCAATGCAAAAAATCCAGGAGCTTTGTTTGCTTTTTTAGTTAAAAAAGAACATTCAGATCCAATCAAATGAACTTAAAGATAATACTGTATCCAAATAAAATATTAAGAACCAAGACTAAGAAAGTTAAGTTTCCGCTTAGTCATGATGACCGTAAATTAATTAAGGACATGCTGGATACAGTTAAGCATGCTGATGGTATTGGTCTTGCAGCTCCTCAAGTAAATCAAAGTCTTGCTTTGATTGTTGTTAATTTAGAAAGCATGGGTTTAAAACCCTTTGTTTTAATTAACCCCGAAGTTATAAAATCATCAAAGAAAAAAGTTGAAATGGAAGAAGGTTGTCTTTCAATCCCAGGAGTTTTTGGCTATGTCCCCCGCCCAGATGAGATTGAATTCCAAGCACAAGATGTAGATGGTAATAAATTCAGTGCTAAAGTAGATGGCATGCTTTCTAAAGTAATTCAGCATGAGATTGATCACATTAATGGAGTCTTAATAATCGACAGGATTAAGAAGTACACTCAAGGCAAGGAGCTTGTAAAATAATGAAGTTTGCAAGAGACATCCTTTTCATTGACATGCAAACAACAGGTATTAACGTTGAGAAAGACTTCCCCCTTCAAATATCTGCGGTCTTGTTAGACAAGGATAATCTTTTAGAAAAAGGGGCTTTTTCAAGTTACATTAAAAACCCTTTTTCTCAAACAACCAATGACCGAGTAGTGCAAGCACTTGGTATTCCTAGAGAAGTCTTAATTAAATCACCAAATCTAAAAACTGTTTTAACTGCTTTTAAAGAAAAGTTTTCTTACAACGTAACCATAGCTAGTCATAATATTATCAATGTAAATTTCTTAAGAGAGTCTTTCAGAAGAACAAACATTGAATATGAATATGACTATCATGTCTTAGAGCTCTGGACTCTTGCGTACATGTATCTTTCTAAACAGAACTTAAAGAAGATCCCTACTGCAGAAACCATTGGTTCATATTTTAAACTTTCAAGAAAAAATGAAAGGGATTCTTTAGAAAACTGTCGCTACTATTCAGAAATATTTAGACAACTAGTTAAAAGGTATTAAATGAAAAAAATAGTATTTTTTGGTACATCAAACTTTTCTAGAGAGATCTTAAAAACACTCAAACAGCATTTTGAGGTTCTTGCAGTTGTCACTCAACCAGACCGACCTGTTGGCAGAAAGCAAGAAATTACAGAAAGCCCTGTTTCTAAACAAGCGCGAGAACTTAATATTCCTGTTTTAAAACCAGAAAGCCTTAAAGACGACTCTTCTTTAAAAGAGCTTCAAGTGCTACCAAAAGCAGACCTCTTAATCGTTGTTGCATATGGACAAATTATCCCGAAAGCAGTATTGGATTTAGCCCCTGCAATTAACATCCATGGCTCAATACTGCCAAAATATCGCGGTGCCTCCCCTATTCACTCCTCCCTTCTTTCAGGTGAGACTGAAACCGGCATTAGTATTATGCTTATGGATGAAAAAATGGATCATGGTCCAGTACTAAAAATTGAGAAGGTTAAGATTGAACCAGAAGATACATTCATTGAACTTGAACAAAAGCTTTGTGAACTCGCCAAAACTTTGATCATTCCAACTGCTAATGATTTCTTAGAAGGTAGAATTCAGCCACAAGAGCAAGACCACAGTAAAGCAACTTTTTGTAAAACAATCTCAAAAGAAGATGGGCGCATTGATTGGAACACCAATGTTGCAGAAGTCTTTAACAAATACAGAGCATACATTCAATGGCCAGGGGTTTGGACAACTTTTGAAGGCAAAATATTAAAGATTAAAAAATGTTTGCCTAATACAATCAAAACAACTGCTGGAGTTGTTTCTCTAAATGGTGAAAAAATATTAGTGGGATGCTTAGATGCAAGCTTAGAACTCCTAGAAGTTCAACTAGAAGGAAAGAATCCAACTACTGCTTCTGATTTCTTACGTGGTCATCCAAACTTTGTTAATACAAAGCTTTAGTTAAATATATTTTAGGTAAATAGAAAAGAATAGCAGCAGCTTCTCGAGCATAGTTTTGCAAGAGAAGTTCTTTTTTGTAATATCCAAAGTCTGGGTAATCCCAATAGACCGGGCTAAAGCCAAGATGTCTGGCAACTAGTACACCTCTAGCAACATGATATCTGTCGCTAATAACTATGACTGATTTAATATTGTATTCTTTGGCAATCTTTCTGCCTTCATCAACATTTTGAAAAGTGTTGTGAGAGTTTTGATCTTTGAGGATCTTTTCTTTGGGAACTCCCTTTTCTTCTGCAACAAGCGCGGAAATGCTTGCTTCTGGGATAGAGCCTAGACCAACACCACCAGTTGTAATGATATATTCTGCTTTGTTTTGAGCATAAAGCTTTACAGCTTCGTTTGTTCTTTCATACAAAGGATCTGAAGGGCTGTTGTCTAAATTAACCTTTGCTCCCAACACTAAAATCGCATCTGCATGTTCTGGAATGTTTGGTTTAAGTGAAAAGCTTAGGATATATACCAGTGCTGAAAAATACAGCGCTGCTGCAAATGCAAAGAAATATGTTAAATATTTAGGTATTTTTCGAAACATATTATCAGTATATCAGAAAATATGGTATACTGATTATTACTTAGTTAATTAACTATAAAAGAAACAAAAATTATGAAAAAGTTAGCAATATTAGGATCTTCTTTTCTAGTGATGTTTGCTTTAACAGCAGCACCAGTGTTTGCAAGTAATGACGATTCTACTTCAAATACAGAACAAGAACAGAATGAAGTTAAAAAGCAAGAGCAAGAGAACAAGATAGAAGCACTGAAAAAAGCGAAAGAAATAAAGCTTGAAGCAAGGAAACTTGAGTTAGAAAAAAAAGAACAGGAGAGACAAACAAAAATAGAAGAAAAGAAAAAAATTGAGGAAGCTAAAACAGAGTGTATAAAGCAAGGTGTAGAAGTCAGAAAAACAGCTTTAGAAAAAAACAGAGAAGAAAGAATGGATGCTGTTAAAATAGCT
>DAIEPO010000023.1 GCA_027348385.1 bacterium | reverse complement strand
ATTCAACAAATGATATTAATGGCTCTAAGTTAACCTTGAATCTTCCGAACTCTTCTAGTTTTGATGCTAAGTCTTTAAACCCAGATGAACTTAAAAATGTCTCATATGATCAAAGCACTAAAAAGCTTGTTTGGAATATTGGTTCTGTGCTTGCACATGCTGGAGAATTTGTTCCAAGCAGAAACTTGCAATTTAATGTAAGTATAACTCCGGGTTTAACTAGCAAGGGCGGACAAATGACTTTGGTTAGCAATATAGTATTTAACGGTACTGATTCTTTTGTAGCAGTACCTGTTAGTTTAACAGCTTCAGATATCACAACAGCTCAAGATCCAAACACTCTTGGTGGTATTCAATAATATAGGGATAAAAAAAGACCGGCGAGCTTGCCGGTCTTTTTTAGTATTTCTTTAATATATGTATCCGCGAATTACTTTGCTTCCCATGTCAATCTTTCTGGTATCAATGAATCCTTTTCTAATGTAGTTTGATTCAGAAACTGTGATTGTGCCTGCTTCTTCATCAACCTTTTCAACGTAAGCAACGTGTCCGTAGCGTCTGTTTTCTGTTGTTACAACTACAGAACCAACTGTTGGGTAGTTTCCTGTTGAGTATCCAGCAGCACGTGCATTTGTTAACCAGTTCTTTGCATTTCCACCGAATGTTATCTTTCTCTTTAAAGCGACATACCAAGTACATTGACCCCATGGGAAGATGTGTTCATCTCCATCATTACCACCAATTTGAGGTTCATATACTGAAACATTTCCTGGAAGAGTGTGTTTGATTGCTGGTTTTGGTTTAGCAGGAGTAATGATTACACCATCTGGAACAATTAAAAGATCGCCTGGCTCTATGTCAGAATCATCTTCTAACCCGTTGTAGGCGATTATCTTGTCTATGTCTACTTTGTATTTTTTAGCAATGTCAGGTAGAGTGTCATTGTTTGTAACTTTATGTAAAACACCACTGGTTGGTAGGATAACTAGGTTCCAGCCTGGTTTAATAGTAGAGTTTGGTAGGTTGTTTGCCCAAATTATTGTTTCCTGACTAATACCAAACTTTGAAGCAATTGCTTTTAATGTATCACCCTTAACTGTGTCGTATACTTTTATTTGATCAACGACAAGCTTTTTGATGTTGTCTGGATTTTCCTTCTGAATGGTGTTTTCTGTAATAACTGAAGCTGTAGCGTTTTCATTTGCTTGAATAGTGTTGGCTAATGCATCGTTTGATGCCAAAACTACTTGAGCAGATGCGGAAGGAATGATTAAGTTGTTGTTTTGAGCTATGACTGTTTTAACTGTTGTTGCTTTGTTGTACAAGGAAGGATTTTGATTTGGGTGGTAGGAGAGTAGCTTAGTGAAGGAGTTGTTTGCTTGAGTGAAATGCGCTCCTGCAAAAATGTTGCTTAGTATGATCATAACTGAAAGACCAGCCACAATCAGTTCTGTGCTGAATTTAAAAGTATAATCCAAGCGCCCCATCTTTATAGGGGAGTGCAAAGCATGGAATGAGTTGAAATGCTTTTCAAGGTTGGAGCTAACAACTTTGACGTATCTAGTTGCCGATTTTTTAGCTTCAGGCAGTTTGCTTTTCTGTGTTTCAAAAGCCTTCTGAACTAACTGCTTGAGCGTATTTACGTACCCTTTTATATATACCCCGATTCCAAGTGTTTTGGTCTATCTGTACTAATCTGTAGGCCCTAAGGCAAAGGTGTCCTGAAATGAAAATAAACCTAAATACTTGGTTTAATGTTTTCTCCGAACTAATACATACTACCAGCTATGAATATCTAAATCAAGGTTTTTGGCTTATATTAGCCAAAAAATGGCTTAGATAAGCGGATTTTTTTCCACATTTGGCTTAGATAAGCCACTTTTGGGCGGGTAACTCTTGCCCCTTGATTTTATCCATATTTTATGTGAATATATACTTCAGTTTAAAGAAGGGTAAATATTCGTTGTTAGAAAGCGCAAGGAATGCGCTTAGTAGCATATAGTGTGATGGCCGTTCGTGTGGTCTACTCTTTCAAGAGGTCCGTATGAACATCTGGCAGTTCGCCCTCGTGATCGTTTCCATCCTCATCGTCGGGTATTTTGGCTTCGGAGCTTTCACCAAGAGCATCCAGGCTCTGGGTCCGAAGATCGAATCCGCGATCTTGAAGCGCGGTGAGGAGCGCGTGGTCATCATGAAGAACGAGGGGGTCAGCGTGCGAAACTCGACGGGCTACATCTGGGAGGAGACCATCGAGCTCGAGCCGAGTTGCACCTTGATCTCCCTGGTGGAAGACATCGTGCGGTATTACAACGCGCGAGGCCACCTCAACAACCCTCCCTCACACGCTGATTGGCTGTGGGTGGAGATGGCTCGATCGACGAACGAGCTTGGCCAGCAGAATCGGGTTCTGGTCGTGCGTATGGCCGAATTTCCCAAGGCCGTGTCGTTGAATCGTCCAAGGCCGGGGACCTTCGAGTCAGCCACAACGCCCAGTGGCAACGGCGACCACGACCACGAACCGGTTCTCGCCGCCACCGCTGAGGTCGGCTCCTCCGCTGGATAACCGCAACAACAACGTTACAACTGAAGCGACGCTTTGCAACCACAAGGCGTCGTTTTAGTTTGTCTAAGCTTTGATATATACTAAGGAAGATGAAATCAGAAAAAGTTTTGCAGGGTTTAAATGATCGTCAGACAAAAGCAGTCACCGCCCGGCTAGGGCCGGTTTTAGTTTTGGCTGGTGCAGGTAGTGGTAAAACTAAGGTTTTAACGCACCGCATTGCATATTTAATTTCAGAAGGATTGTTTAAGTCTGAAAATATTCTTGCTTTAACTTTTACAAACAAAGCAGCAAAAGAAATGCAGGGCAGAGTTCAGAGTTTGTTTCCAAATATTGGCATGCCAACCATGGGAACTTTTCACTCTATTTGTGCAAGGATTTTGAGACAGGAGATCCAAGCCCTCGGTTACACTAAAGGCTTTGTCATCATAGATGACGATGATCAGGGAAAGATTTTAAAGGAGATTTGTATTCAAAGAAACTTTGGTGCAAAGTTCCCACCAAATCTTTTTAAAAACTATATCTCAAACGCAAAAAACGCTTTGCAAACTCCGGAAGAAATGGATTTGGCGATTGATAAACAGATACTGAACATGGCGCGAGAAGTCTATGCTGACTATCAAAACTATCTTTTTAAACAGAACTCTTTAGACTTTGATGATTTATTGATGCTTACTGTTAAGATATTTCAGACTTTCCCAGATATATTAGCAAAGTATCAGAATATTTTTAAGTATATCTTGGTTGATGAGTATCAGGATACAAATCATGCTCAGTATGTTTTACTTTTCTTACTTGCCATAGGTACAGAAGCAAATGTTGGTTTAAGAAATCTTTTTGTAGTAGGCGATGATGCCCAAGCAATCTATGGTTTCCGTGGTTCAAATTTAAGAAACATTTTAAGTTTCGAGGAACATTTTCCAGATGCTTTAGTTGTTAAGCTTGAACAGAATTACAGATCAACCAAAAATATCCTTTCAGTTGCTCAAGAAGTCATTCAGATAAATAAGGAGCAGAAACCAAAGACTCTTTGGACTGAAAATGAGGATGGCAACAAGATTAAGCTTTTAGAGGTAGAAGATGAGGTTGAAGAAGCAAAGATTGTTGCAAAGACCATAATTAAAAAAGCTGGTGGCTCTAAAGATGGCTTGGTTTATGAATCAGAGGAAGTACCTGATTTTGAAGAACCCTCTAAAACATATTCAATTCTTGACCATTTCTTAAAGAAACAAAAGCTTTCTGCAAGAACCCCAATTAATATGTTTTCAGTGCCAAGACTTCCAGAAGATCATGATACTTTAAACAAATACGCAGTTTTGTACAGAACACACGCTCAATCAAGAGCCTTAGAAGAGGTTTTCTTGCAGGCGCAGATTCCATATCAGATTGTTGGAGGTGTTAAGTTCTATCAACGCAAGGAAATTAAGGATGTGGTTGCATATTTAAGGCTTGTTAGTAATCATCGCGATCTCGTTTCCCTTAAGCGGGTTATTAACGAACCAGCAAGAGGTGTTGGGGATAAGTCATATCAAGTGTTAAGAGACTTTGTTTTTGACTCCAAGGGGGATTTAGCAAAGTTTCGGGTTGATCTTGCAGATATTGTATTAGCACCAAAGCAGTTTAACGCAGTACAAAGTTTTTTCCTGTTGTTGGAAGAATTTACATTGCTTGATGTTCAAGAGAACATTCTTTCTTTGATGCGTTTAGTTTTAAAGAAGAGTGGATATGAGTTGTGGCTTCGTGATGGTAGCGAAGAAGGAGAAAATCGTTGGCAGAACATTGAAGAACTTTTTAACGTTGCTGCAAAATACCAGAACTTAAACTGGCAAGAAGGTTTAGAACAGTTTTTGGAAGAAGTAGCTTTGATGACTGAGGTTGATAATATGAAGGACAACAAAGATGCGGTTACTTTTATGAGTTTGCATCAGGCAAAGGGCTTGGAGTTTGATACAGTATTTTTGATTGGTTTGGAAGAAGGTATTTTGCCACACTCGCGTTCTTTGTTAAATCCCGCAGAACTTTCAGAGGAAGTTCGCTTAGCATATGTTGGCATGACTAGAGCCAGGAGGAATTTGTATTTAATCTATGCACAATCCAGAAGACTTTTTGGACAAGCACAAAGCTTCCCACCTTCCAGGATTTTAAAAGCACTGCCTGAAGAAAAGATTGATTTTAAAGTAGTGGGAAGGTTTTAGTTTTGAAATAATTTCGTATTTCAGATATATTAATTAGGACAAGTTGCTTCCACACACCAGTGCTACGAACAATACAAAGAGCCGCCTCTACAGGCGGTTTTGTATTTGGTATGATGTATATATGCAACTAATAATGGTTAGACATGGTAAGACAGATGAGAACGGAAAGGGTATTTTAAATGGTATCCGTATAAATGAGCCGTTAAATGCTGACAGCTTCGAGTTAGTGCGTGATTTGGGTCAAAGATTACCTAAAGATATCATTAAAATATATGCTGGAGAGCTTTTACGGGTTAAGCAAACGGCTGACTTGATTAATGAAACCCTTAATCTTCCGATTAGTTATGATTCTGATCTTAATGAGCGTGATTATGGGGATTGTTCTGGTTTAACCTGGGAAGAGGCTGAAGCAAAATACCCAGGTCATACACAGGAAAAGGATTTTGCTCTGAAGTTTGACTACACTGATGTTGGCGGAGAGAATGTCGAGCATTTTACTAGAAGAGTTGTTGAGTGTTTAGAGCGTATTAAATTAGAAAATGTTGGTAATGACCAACCAATTTTAATGGTTACTAGTGAAGGAGTAATCAGGGTTTTGTATTTTTACTGCACCGGTGTTTTGCTTGGAAATATTTTTAATTTAGAAGTTCGGACTGTAGAAATATGAAAGACATCAAAGAGTTTTTAAAGCAGTACAAGTTTAAACCTAATGATCTTTTAGGTCAAAACTTTTTAATTAATGAATCAATTTTAGAACAAATTGTTTTAGCAGCAGAAGTTTCTTCTACTGATGATGTTTTAGAGATTGGTTCAGGGATTGGTAATTTAACAAAACTTCTTGCTAAAACCGGTGCTAATGTTTTAGCTGTAGAAAAAGATGAGCGATATTTTCCTATCTTAAAAGATCAACTTGGAGAATATTTACAGACACATACTAAGACTCCAAAATCAAAAGCTAATGTCAAGCTAGTCTTTGCAGATATTACCCGTTTTAATTTTCAGGAAGAATTAAAACCAGGCTACAAAGTTGTTGCTAATATCCCGTACTATATCACTGGTAAGATCATTGAGATGTTGGTTACTGCAAAGAAGAGACCCTCTAGGATTGTTTTGTTGATTCAAAAAGAGGTTGCAGAAAGAATTACAGCTAAAGCAGGGGATTTGAGTATTTTAGCAATTTCAGTTCAGCTTTTTTCGAATCCAAGAATTGCAGGGTTTGTTTCAAAGTCTGACTTCTATCCTTCGCCAAAAGTTGATTCA
>DAIEPO010000022.1 GCA_027348385.1 bacterium | reverse complement strand
CAAGCTTAATTACAACCTTAATCTTGTATATTTTTGGAACCCCTGCAATTAAAAGCTTTGCTGAAACTCTTGCAATCGGTATTATCATTTCCTTGTTTACAGCAATTACAGTTACCAGAACATTCTTAAAAATGTTCATTGGGCATAACATATTGGCACACCCATGGCTTTTTGGTGTAACCAAAAAAAGAGAATTAACCGCTGAAGGAAAGTAAATAGATGTTGAATATCATCAAGCATTACAAATTTTGGTTTTCAGTTTCTGCAGTTCTTTTCATTGCCGGAGTTATCTCACTCTCAATCTATGGTCTAAGACCAGGACTTGATTTTACAGGTGGTTCTTTAGCACAAATTTCTTTCAAGAACCAACCAAATATTCAAGAAATTAAAAATGAAGTTTCTAAGGTAGTTGATAACGCGGCAGTACAAACAGCGGGGGAGAACGACGTCATCATAAAGACCAAGGCTTTAGAAAAAGATCAGTTAGACAAGATATATGCAGGTATAAAGGCAAGTCAGGGCGAGTTTGTAGAAAAATCTTACAACTTAATTGGACCCCTGGTTAGTAAAGAGCTGGTCTGGAAAGCAATTTGGCAGTTAGTCTTAGTCTCTCTTGGTATTGTTTTCTACATTGCATATGCATTTAGAAAAATAACTAAACCAATTACTTCTTGGAAGTTTGGTTGGGCAGCGATCATTGCTCTTCTTCACGACTTAGTTATTGTCCTTGGTCTCTTTTCAATCCTTGGTCACTTTGCACACGTTGAAGTAGATACTATGTTTGTCACAGCGCTTCTTACTGTGCTTGGTTTTTCTGTGCATGACACAATCGTTGTTTTTGACAGAATTAGAGAAAACTTGAGAACTGAAGCAGGTCAGCCAATTGAACAGATTGTTAATCACAGCATCAATCAGACCATTGTTCGTTCATTAAATACATCTTTGACTGTTCTGTTTGTTTTGCTTTCGCTTTTGCTTTTCGGTGGTGCTACAATCAAGTATTTTGTCTTAGCGCTTTTTGTCGGAGTTATAGCTGGAACCTACTCTTCGATCTTCATTGCCAGCCCATTATTAGTCATTTGGGAGAAGTGGCAACACAGAAGAGCGTAAAGACAGAACCTTGACACAATGTAAAGTTTATGATATATTCTAGGCGTATATATAAATACGCCTTTTATGTTAGATCAAACAGAGCAAGAGAAGAAAGCAATATCAGGGATTTTAGATAAAATCATAGACAGCAAACAAACTGTCTCTTTGCAGAATTTTGAGCCTGCTTTGGTAGCAGGAAAGATCTTGAGTTTGCTTAAAGAAAGAGATCGTCAGATTCTGGCAAAACGCTTTGGTTTGCTTGGCTTTCCTGCAAGAACGTTAGAAGCCATAGGCAAGGAGCACAACTTAACCAGAGAACGTGTTAGACAGATTGAAAAAGACTCTATCAAGTTTTTGCGTTCTAAACTAGATCAAGAACAATTAGCTGAGTCTGTTAAGGTTTTAGCGCATATCATCCATGATTCTGGAAGAATCATAAAAGAGCTTGAACTCATCAAAATGTTAAGCTTTGAATCTACAGAAGAAGAAAAACGCTCAGTTTTGTTTTTGTTGCATATTGCAGAGGAACTTTTGGAAGTCAGAGAGTCTGAGATGTATCATGCAGCCTGGGCTTCAGTTACTTACAATCATGAGTTTTTCGAAAATATTATCAATACAGCAAGAGAAATACTAAAAGCAGAAGGTAAACCAATTAATGAGTTAACCTTAATTGAAAAATTGCAGGCTAGTGAGTTTTACAAAAACAATGCTGCTGATTTAAATGAAAAGATTTTAAAGACCTACATTGAAATTAGCAAAGACATTGCAAAAAATCCTTTTGGTGAATATGGTTTGAAAGAATGGCGTGAGATTAAGCCAAAAGACGTTGGTGACAAGGCATATATTGTTTTGAAACACCACGCAAAACCAGCACATTATTCTGAAATTACAGAGATGATAAACAAACACGGTTTTGACAAGCGCACTGCAAACAAAGAAAGTGTGCATAATGAGTTGATCAAAGACGGGCGTTTTGTCTTAGTTGGTCGCGGTATTTATGCTTTAACTGAATGGGGTTACAAAAAAGGCGTAGTTGCTGATGTCATCATTGAAATACTTGAGAGATCAAATCAGCCACTAAGTCGTGATGAGATAATCTCAGAAGTCATGAAGAAGCGCATGGTAAAGAGAAATACTGTTTTAGTTGCGCTTTCAAACAAGAGCCTTTTCAACAAAGTTCAACGAAACAAGTACGAGTTAGCAGCAAAAGCACAATAGCTTTGTTTTCCTAAAACCTAGAAACAAAAAATGGGAATTTTTTCAACTATATCAGAAGGGTTTGGTTCAACCATCTCCACGGGGTGGTATTTGTTTGTACATTGGTACGGGTGGGTTATGTTTGTAATCGCAGGATTTTACATAGTACGCAAGCTTTACAAAGACAAAATATCGGATGACTATGTTCTTTCTAACAAAAGAATTTTTTTGCATATTAAAATTGAAAAAGAGAATTTACAAAGCACACTGGCTGTAGAACAGATCTTTGCAAGCATGCATGCAATGCACCAGAATTTTACCTGGGCTGAACGTTGGCTTGAAGGATTAGTAAATCTCTGGTGGAGTGCTGAAATAGTTAGTTTGGGTGGAAAGATCTCCTTTATTATTTCAGTTCCCGAAAAAAATAAGAGCTTAGCTTTAAGTTCCTTTTATGCGTATTATCCCAATGCAGAAATCACAGAAGTTGAAGATTACATGAAGAATTTAAAACATCTAGACGAGAATTCTTCCTGGGATATGTGGGGAACTGAATATAAATTTACGAAAGACTGGGCATACCCAATTAGAACCTGGAGAGAGTTTGAACACCCAGCCGCAGAAGAATCTATCATTGATCCAATGGCTGGGGTTTTAGAAGCTCTAAGCAGGGCCGAACCTTATGAGCTCATGGCCATTCAAATTGTAATGAAGCCGCTTGCTGATAAGGAATGGGCACCACACATGACAGAAGTTGTTCAGAATTTAAAGGAAGAGGGCGAGCATCACGTGCCTTTCTTAGAAAGAATGTTGCCTTTCTTAGCATGGGGTAGTAAAAAAACTGTCATTGAAGCATTGCAAGAAGGTGGTGGTCATGGTGCTCACGGCGAAGAACAGAAACAACCAAAAGTTATGCGCATGACAGAAGGTGAAAGAAATACAGTCAAAGGAATCGAAACTAAAGCAACCAAACCAGCATATGAAACCAAGATCCGCCATCTTTACATTGCTCCTAAAGATAAGTTTGATAAGACAAAGAAGAGCTTAATGGTAGGTTCTTACAGACAATTTGGTGCAGTGAATTCAAACAATTTAAAACCAGATGTTAGCGGTACTTGGACAAACTATAACTATGCGATGTTTGAGGCTATTGAGAAACCTTTTGTTAATTTTATGATCATGGAAAGAAAACATTTGCTACTGCAAGGTTTTGTTAACAGAAGTAGATGGGTGGGTACAAATCCAATGGTTATGAATATAGAAGAGTTAGCCACGCTCTATCACTTCCCATTGAATACTGTCTCAACACCTCCTGTAGAAAGAATAGACATTAAAAAAGGTCAACCACCGGCAAACCTCCCGGTTTTAGGTTAAACTATGCAAAACGAAAACGAAGTCACACTATTTGCCAAAACCAATTTCCGCAACAAGCAGGTACCTTTTGGAATTAAGAGAGAAGACCGCAGAAAGCACATGTATGTCATTGGAAAAACTGGTATGGGTAAAACCACGATGATGGAAAACATGATCATCCAAGACATTGTTAATGACAATGGCCTTGCTTTTGTTGACCCACACGGCGATTCAGTTGAAAAAATTCTAAACTATATCCCTGCAAGAAGAATAAATGACGTCGTGTATTTCAACCCTTCAGATATGGAGTTTCCAATTGCGTTCAATATCTTAGAATCAGTTGATCCAAGGTACAAACATTTAGTTGCTTCAGGATTGATGGGCGTGTTTACAAAAATCTGGGCAAACCTTTGGTCCGCGCGTATGGAATATATTTTAAACAACGCTATCCTAGCTTTACTTGATTCACCAGGCAATACCTTGCTTGGTATTTCTAGAATGCTCATAGACAAGAAGTACAGAAAACGGATCGTTGATAACGTTAAGGATCCGATTGTCAGATCTTTTTGGCAGGATGAATTTGCGAACTGGAATGAAAAATACAGAATGGAAGCAATTGCGCCAATCCAAAACAAAGTTGGACAATTCCTTTCTTCAGGAATCATCAGAAATATAGTTGGTCAACCAAAATCAACCGTTGACTTAAGAGAGTTGATGGACAACAAAAAGATTCTTTTGATGAACCTTTCTAAAGGAAGAGTTGGTGAAGACAACTCAGCATTGCTTGGTGCGATGATTATTACTAAACTGCAACTTGCAGCTCTTTCTCGTGTCGATATTCCAGAAGAAGACCGTAACGACTTCTACTTATACGTGGATGAGTTTCAGAACTTTGCCACAGAATCCTTTGCAACAATCCTTTCCGAAGCAAGAAAGTACCGTTTAAACTTAATTGTTGGACATCAATACATTGGTCAATTAGTTCAAGACAACAACACCAAGGTCAGAGACGCGGTCTTTGGAAACGTTGGCACTATCGTAACATTTAGAGTCGGAGCTGCTGATGCAGAGTTTTTAGAAAAAGAATTCATGCCAATCTTTACAGAAAACGACCTCGTTAACATTCCCAAGCACACTGTCATTTTAAAGCTGATGATTAATGGTGTTGCTTCAGATCCTTTTACAGCAGAAACCTTGCCTCCAGGAACATATGAAAAAACAGACAATGGAGAAAAGATTATCCGTGTTTCTAGAGAAAGATATGCAAATCCTGTTTCAGATGTTGAAGACAAGATTACTAAATGGATGGGGCAAGAATTTCACGAACAAGCAGCACTCATTGCAGGAAACCAAGCCCTAGAAGGCGAAGAAGAAGTTATACCTAATGCAATACCAGTAGAGCCTGTTATTCCTCAAACAGTCCCAGTAGAAGCTCCAAAAACCATGGTCATACAAGAAGAGGTTAAAAGAAGTGATGAAAATCAGGAAAAGAAAAAAAAGAAACATAAATCAGGAAATAACAACCAAAAAAGAGACCAAAACCCCATCTGGAACACTGTTGCTAAAATGACAGATGAAAAGATCAAAAACACAGAAGCACCTGATGTCTTGTTAAAGTCCTTAGAATCAGTTAAAGTATCTGAGACTCCAAAAAAGATTTTAAAACCCGGAGAACCAGTAAAGCTTGATGAAATTTAAGAACCCAAAACCAAAGAAAAAAGTCCTTGTGGCGCTTTCAGGCGGGATAGACTCCGCAGTAAGCGCTGCTTTGTTGTTAGAGCAAGGATATACTGTTGAAGCCGCTTTCATGAAAAACTGGAGTTCCACAGAAGGACTATTGCGCAACGAATGTCCTTGGTTAGATGATCGCAGAGAAGCCTTAAAGGTTGCGGCTTTTTTAAATATTCCATTACACACTTTTGATTTTGAGGATGCGTATCAAAAAAAAGTTATGCAATATTTCTTTGAAGAATACAAAGCAGGTAGAACTCCAAACCCAGATGTTATGTGTAACAAAGAAATTAAGTTTAAGCTTTTGTACGACAAAGCCATGCACATGGGTTTTGACTATATAGCCACAGGTCACTATGCCCAGATTAAGAAGAATAAACTTTTGCGTTCTAAAGACGAATTTAAAGATCAAACATACTTCATCTACAATTTAAAGCAAGAACAGTTAAAGCATATCCTTTTTCCAATTGGTCATTTAAAGAAAAGCAACGTTCGATTACTTGCAAAGAAACTGCATTTGCCTAATGCAGATCGCAAAGAAAGCATGGGCCTATGCTTTGTTGGCAAGATTCGTTTAGACCAGTTCCTTTTTCAGAAATTTAAGCCAAAACAAGGGCAGATAGTTGATACTAAAGGAAATGTCTTAGGAAGTCACAAAGGAACGTCTTTTTATACCTTAGGACAAAGACAGGGCTTGGGAGTTGGTGGTAAAGGCGGACCATACTATATTGCAAAAAAAGACGTTAAAAAGAACCTTTTAATAGTTACAGAAGATCCGCATGACAAGCTCTTGGAGTTTAAAGAAATCCATCTGTTAGAGGTTAACTGGATCACAAAATCATCAAAGTATCCTTTGGTTTGCAAAGGACGTTTTAGACATCAGCAAGCACTGCAAGATTTAAATATTTCAAAAGACAAAATGGGGTATATTGTTAGGTTTAAAAAACCGCAGTTTGCAATAGCTTCAGGACAAAGCTTAGTTTTGTACAAAGGAAAAGAGTGCTTAGGTGGGGGAGTCATAGCATAGAAAAAACGGCGTAGATTCATTGACAAAATACCACTTTACGTGGTATTTTTTGATGTTAGTTATG
>DAIEPO010000021.1 GCA_027348385.1 bacterium | reverse complement strand
TTGATTATATTGGTATTAAAAGTGGTATTTGGTATACAACTTATTCCTTGTTTGCGCACAGATTCTTAAACGTCATCCCATGGGAAGATTTCTTCTGGATGGCCGTGGCAACATATACCATGATTGTTATTTACCAAACGCTCTTAGAAACACATGACAAAAAGGAGATTGTAGATAACCGGATGTTATATTTCTTAGTCTCAGCTCTGTTTGTGCTTGGTTGTTTTTTTAGCTTGTTGATTGCTGGATATGGAAATCTTTTTGCTTTTGATAGCAAATATACTTATCTATTTTTAGGAAGTCTATTCTTTTTGCTGCCTTCTATCTTATTTTTGATGAAATTTCCAAAATTCTTGAAGAAACTTTGGCCCTTGTCCTTGTATTTTTTGTACCTAACAGTCTTTTTTGAAGTTATTGCAACTTACTTAAACCAGTGGATATTCAATGGTGAATATATATTACCGCCATTAGACATTTTTAATCGCGCTCCTATTGCGATAGAGGAGTTAATCTTTGTAGGGTTGGTTGGACCAATTGCCGCAGTTGCTTTTTATGAGTTTTTTGACAACGGAAGGAAAAGAATTAAATAGTTTCTATCCTTGGTTTCCTTAACACCAGCCCGAAAATAATCACGTAGAAGATGAAACCATAAGCACAGCTTGGTAAACCCAAAGCATATTTTGCAGATCCTGCAAACAAAGGTTTCATTTCTGGAACAATGAAGTTTCCAGCAAAGAGTATTCCAATCAGAGAAACAACACCAATGATCAAACGGGCTTTCGAAAGGCTCGTTTTGTTTAAGTAAGTAAGCAAGGCTGTTACAAACATGATGCTGAATAGTCCAAGACCATACCAGCAAGCAGGATAGCCTAAGAAGTAAGGACAGGTTTCATTTAAGGCACAGGTGTTTGTGATTAGTTTTGTTAGAGTTAAATACCCAGCAAAACAAACCCCTAGAAAAGTTAGTACTAGGATAGAACCAATATATTTCTTTTGCATATATTTGCTATTTAATTATGATACCAACAATGACTCCAAGAGCTATTGCCATTCCCCCAATGATTAACATTCTCAGAGCATTTTTGAATAACTTTGTTTTTAAAATTTTTGCACTTAAGAAACCAAGGATAAATAAAGCGATTAAGCTTGCAATGATTGACTGCCAGAAGGCATTAATGTTGTTTTGAATGAGGTAGGGAGTCAAAGGGATCAAGCCAGAAATAAAGTATGAGAAGAACATTATTACTGAAGCAATTAAAGAATTACCGAGCTTTTCTTGGCTGTCTATTAAAGACTCTTCTGTTGTTCTCTCAGAAAGAAAGCTTCCAACAGACATAGAGAAAGCTTCAACAAAGATTAAGACTACACCTGAGATAATAATGTCTTTTCTAGGAATACCTGCTGAAGCAACACCAGCAAGCAAGCCAACGGTTGAAACTAGACTATCTTCTGCTCCAAAGATGAAGTTTCTGACGAAGAGGATGAAAGTTTTGCTTTGCATATTAATAGCATAGCAAAAATGTGGTTTTGTTGCGATTCGAAGCTCTTGACATATACCCCTAGGGGGTATATTCTCTTTTTGTAATTACTTTAATTTAAAACTATGTCTAAAAAGGTATTATCAACTATTTTTATCGTTATAGGTGTGGTTGCCCTAGGCCTGCTTTTATTATATGCAGAGCCTAAGGCAGGAGAAAACGTTGAAAGTAAAAGCGTTTCCTCAAACCAAACTTCTCAACTAACCGCAGATCTTTCTTTCTATGACTTTGGTACCATTTCCATGAAGAATGGAAAAGTAACTAAGAGCTTTAAAGTATACAATAATCAAAGCAATCCAGTTTTGGTTTCAAAGGTCTATACTTCTTGTATGTGCACAGACGCTCTTTTAAAGATTGGTACTAAGTCATATGGTCCTTATGGTATGCTTGCACACGGTCTTGTTCCTTCAGTAAATCAAGAAATTAAACCTAGTGAAGAAGCAAATATTGATGTAACTTTTGATCCTAATGCGCACGGTCCTGCTGGTGTTGGTGTCATCGAGCGGGAAGTTACTGTAGAGCAGGCAGCGGGTGGCAAACTAATCTTAAATATTAAAGCTAACGTCACACCATAATGAAAAAACAAATCTTAACAACACTTTTCCTTTCGATTATTCTAATCTTTGGTTTTGCAATTGTCTTTCAAAAGTTTACAGGAAGCTCAGACTGGCTCTGGCAGGTAAGTAACCAAGGAAAGTTTCTCTTACCCCTGGTAACTGCATCGGCGATTATTGACAGTATTAATCCTTGCGCCTTTTCCATTCTCATTGTTAGTATTATTTTTCTTTTTGGCTTAGGCAGAAAACCAGGTCAAATATTAAAACTCGGTTTAATCTATATATTTGGAATATACATTGTTTACCTCTTAATTGGGCTTGGCATATTAAATGCTTTGCACATCTTTGATGTGCCACACTTAATGTCAAAAGTTGGTGCGGCAATGCTTATTATCTTTGGAATCTTGAATATCTTTGAAATACTATTCCCTAGATTCCCTATAAAGTTAGCAGTACCACACAGCGCGCATGCAAAAATGAATGAACTTTTAGAAAGAGTCAGTATTCCAGGGATGTTCTTACTTGGTGCATTGGTGGGGCTTTGTGAGTTTCCTTGCACAGGCGGGCCATATTTGAGTATTATAGGGTTGCTACATGATGCCCGAACCTACTGGAGAGGTGTTCTTTACCTCTTCTATTACAATCTTGTTTTCATTCTACCTTTAGTCCTAATCTTAATCATTGCAAACAACCAGAGTTTGGTTGATAAGGTGCAGAACATTCAGAAAGAAAACAAGAAACGAATGAAATTAGTAGCTGGTTTCTTGATGATTATCTTAGCATTCATAATTCTAGCCCTATGATCTATCTTTTAATAGCTATATTAATTCTAACCTTTGTTTTGTATTTTGTTCGTAAAACCTCAGACTTAACAATTTGCCCTATTTGCATGGCAACAGTTTTAACTTGGTGCTTTGCATTCCTGGCAGTAGCTTTTAATTTCTTAGAAATTTCTCCCATTTTAATTGCCCTGCTTATGGCAATTAGTTTGGGTGCTTTCATAGAAAAATATGGCTCAAAGTTTGGTTTAATATGGAAGACCGTTCTTGTTTTAGTTGGTTTTCCAGCAGTGTACTTAGTTGCTCAGGGCGCTTTTCTAAAAGCTGCATTAACAAGTTTAGCACTTTTAATATTCACTTTATTATTTTTCGCCCTTAAAAAAGAAAAGAAAATTAATGATAAATTTGAAGAGTGTTGTTAACTATGAAAACGCATAACCAAAAACCATTGATTAATCAAATACATCGAGTACAGGGTCAGATGCAAGGTCTAGAAAAGATGATTAAAGAGAACAAATATTGCGTGGACATTATCGCTTTGTCTTTAGCAATCCAGAAATCCTTGCAAAGTTTAAACCAAAAGGTTTTAGAAAACCATCTGGAAGAACATGTTGGGCATCAGTTTAGATCAGGACAAGACAAGAAAGTGATTGCAGAGCTTTCTAAGATATATAATTTAAAGAATAAATAACATGGAACACGAACACTGCCATAGCATGGAACAGCATACTAAGCACGAAGCTCATCAAAATCATGATAAACACCAGGGGCATTCCCCGGAGATGTTTCGTGAAAAGTTTTGGTTAAGCTTAATTTTAACCATACCAACTCTTTTGTACTCAACAATGATCCAGAGTTGGTTGGATTTTTCCATGCCTACTTTTTTTGGTTCAAGATATATTCCGTTATTGTTTGGAACAATACTCTTTTTCTATGCTGGTACAGTCTTCATCAAAGGAGCTTTAGCTGAAATACGTTCAAGACAGCCGGGCATGATGAGTTTGATATCCTTAGCCATCGTAGTTTCATATATCTACAGTATTGCAACAACATTCTTTTTGCAGGGTTCTGAATTCTTTTGGGAACTTTCAACTTTAATAACCATCATGATCTTTGGGCACTGGATGGAAATGAAATCAGTAATGAATGCCCAAGGCGCTTTAAACGAGCTTGCTAAACTTCTTCCAGATGTAGCTGAGTTAGTAGATGGTAAGATAGTGCCATTATCAGAGTTAAAAGTCGGAGACACGCTCTTAATTAGACCAGGAGCCAAGATCCCTGCTGATGCGATAGTTATTTCCGGAGAATCTTCGGTTAATGAGTCAATGATAACTGGTGAATCAAACTCAGTGTATAAGGGTATAAATAATGAAGTAATTGCAGGAACAGTGAATGGTAGCGGTTCTTTGAAAGTTCAAGTTAACAAAGTTGGCTCAGAAACAGCGCTTGCGGGGATCATGCGTTTAGTTGCAGAAGCTCAAAATTCTCGTTCTAAAGCTCAAATTTTGGCAGATAAAGCGGCTTTCTATTTAACAATCATTGCAATAATTTCAGGGTTCGGGACACTGACTGTCTGGCTGTTTTTGGGTCAGGATTTTAGTTTTGCTCTTGAAAGAACAGTTACTGTTTTGATTATTGCTTGTCCGCACGCTTTGGGTCTTGCCATTCCGCTAGTTACATCAATTTCAACAAGTCTAGCTGCAAGAAATGGTCTGTTGGTAAGGCAAAGAATTGCATTAGAATCAGCGCGTAATATTAATGTTGTTTTGTTTGATAAGACGGGAACATTAACTAAAGGCGAACACGGGGTTGTTGATCTTTGGCCAGTGTCGGGATATTCTGCCGAACAGTTACTTACTTTTAGTGCAGCGGCTGAATCTGAGTCAGAACATGCGATTGCAAAAGCTATAGTTGCTTCTGCAAAACTAAAAAAGCTTGAAATATCTAAAGCAGAAAACTTTAGAGCTTTACCTGGTAAGGGTGTTCAAGCAATTGTCGAGGGACAGACTGTTTTAATTGCCAGTCCGATGTTAATGCAAGAAAAAAAATTAAAACTCCCAACTGATTTAGAGAGTAAAACAGAGCAAGCAGGCAAAGAAGGTAAGACTGTTGTTTATGTGATATTAGATGATTCGGTTATCGGAGCAATTACAACAGCTGATTTAATTCGAGAAGAATCAAAACTAGCAGTTAAAAGTTTAATTGCTATGGGGATGCGTGTTGCTATGCTTACTGGTGATTCAGAAGCAGTTGCAAGCTATGTTGCAAAAGAATTAGGAATAAAAGAATACTTTGCGGAAGTATTACCAGAGCACAAGGTGGATAAGGTTAAGGAACTGCAAAAAGATGGCAGTAGGGTAGCCATGGTCGGAGACGGTGTTAACGATGCCCCAGCATTAACCCAGGCAGATATTGGTGTTGCTATAGGTGCGGGTACTGACGTGGCTATTGAATCAGCAGGAATAATCTTAGCAAAAAATGATCCAAGGGATGTTGTTAAGATTATACGGTTATCTCAAGCCACATATGCCAAGATGAAACAAAACCTTGTCTGGGCTACAGGTTACAATGTTTTAGCCATTCCTTTGGCAGCTGGTATTTTTGGAGTCATTCTGCCTGCTGCAATTGGTGCATTGTTAATGTCTGCAAGCACGGTTATTGTTGCCTTGAATGCGCAGTGGCTTCGAAGATTGAAACTCAATTCTTAATCTTTTATGCTCGTTTGAAAAATGTTCCTTTTTGATCTTTAGGTGCTCCGGGTCTTCGGGAACTTCCGCGGTTGTGTTCAAACCTTGGTTTCCTGTTGCGATCAAATGGTTTTGGTCTTTTTTGCTGGAAGGGTCTTGACTCAGACTCTTGATGTTTTGGTATGAATGTTTCTGAAAGTACGGGTTTAGATACAGGCAGGGCTTTTCTGATTAATCGTTCGATGCTTCTAACATCTCCGCGTTGATCCGGAGTTGCAAAAGAAATTGCGCGTCCTGAGAGTCCTGCTCTTCCGGTTCTACCAATGCGATGGACATAGTCTTCAGCATTGTCGGGTAGGTCAAAGTTTATAACAACTTCAATTCCGGTTACGTCTATACCACGTGCGGCAATATCAGTGGCAACCAAAACTCTGAATCTTCCAATTTTAAAACCTTCTAAAGCTGCAAGACGTTGACTTAAAGAACGGTTGGAATGAATTTCTGTCGAAGTATGACCAAGATCTCTAATGATTTTGGTTATTTTTTTTGCACCATGTTTGGTTCGTGAAAAAACTAGGATACTGCCCTTGTATTGGTTTAAAATACTTGCTAGTAATCGAAGTTTGTCTTGTTTTTCTACAAAGAAAAGTTCTTGGCTGATTGCTTGAACAGAAGTTCCTGCAGGAGCGACCTCAACACGTAAAGGCAACATCATGTATGAGTTTGCAATGTTAACTATTGCTTCAGGCATAGTTGCTGAAAAAAGCATGGTTTGTCTTTTTTTAGGCAAATGTGCCAGCACTTTTTTTATTTGAGGAACAAAACCCATATCTAGCATCCGATCCGCTTCATCTAGTACTAAGATATCTGCTTTGGAAAGATCAAGGCGTCTGGTTTCTAAAAGATCGTTTAATCTTCCAGGTGTCCCTATT
>DAIEPO010000020.1 GCA_027348385.1 bacterium | reverse complement strand
ATAGGTTTCCCCATTCGGACATCCTCGGATCAAAGATAATTTGCCATCTCCCCGGGGCTTTTCGCAGGCTATCACGTCCTTCATCGGCTAACATTGCCAAGGCATCCACCACATACCCTTAACTGTTTCAATTCTTCTTTCGTAACTTGCGTTACGAAAATTAACTAGCAATTTGTGATTACAATCTTTCGATTGCTTTCGATACTTGGACTTTATGTTCTTCGTTCAATTTATTCTCTTTATGAATCTACAATTCAATAAGTTTCGGCTAATCGTTGAAACTTATTGATACCACTATTCAGTTGGGAAAGTACTTGGTCGCATTCTCAAAATCTGTGAAAAAATGCGCGAATTGCAACCACACAGCTACTGCCCTCTATCGGCCCGAAGTTTAACTGACCTGGGCAGTAAATGTGTGTTCACAATTTATGTGGATTAAGTGTGCAATTTCCGTGGATAAAAATTATGATTCGAGCAACAAAAAAACCGCTGCAGCGGCTTCGTAACAACAGCTCAATAAAGAGTGGTTAGAAGCGACCGCCTTTCTTAAGAGTTAAGTTTGTTATAACCATATGATTCCCTTGGTTATTAATCGTATGCATATTATATATTCAAGCTAAATATATGTCAAGTAATGGGAAAAGAGCAAAAACTACCCCTCAAATCCCTATAATACTTGAGCCTTTATCCTCTTCGTGGTCTATCTCCTGACCATTGTATTTCCCTTTATCTAGCATGAAATGGTCTTTCAAATACGTACCTAAAGAAGGGGCTTCTTCAAACTCCTTGAAACGACGCTCTGAAACATTATGAAACAACCAGGTTTTTCCATCCGTAGTCTTAATCTCTAAACGCTGATCTAAAGAATGGTAATGATACCACTGTATTAGATTAGATCTTGGATATTTTTTCTCTGACATATATTTTTTATTAATTATTTAACAAGATTAATAAATTCTTTTTCGCCCAAAATCTTAACACCTAATTTTTCTGCTTTTTCTGCTTTAGATCCTGGATCAGAACCAACTACAACAAAAGAAGTTAATTTAGAAACAGATTCAGAAACCTTACCACCTGCTTGCTTAATCAAAGCTTTGGCTTGATCTCTAGACATTGAGTCTAAAGTTCCTGTAATGACAAAAGTTTTTCCAGAAAACTTGTTAGATGAAGGTTTAGCCGCTACTTCTATCTTCACACCATTATCTATCAGCTTTTCTACAAAACGAATATTTTCTTTTTGATTAAACCAATCATAAATACTTCTTGCTATAACTGGCCCGATGTTCTCAATCCCGTTTATATCCTCTAAAGTAGCTGCCATTATCTTTTTCAAGCTTCCAAAATGGTTTGCCAAATCTTCAGATGTTTGTTCACCAACATGCAATATACCAAGAGCATAGATGAAGCGAGGTAGTGTTACTTTAGAGTGTTCTTGAATAGACTTGATTATATTCTCAGCACTCTTTTCACCAAAACGCTCTAAACCAGAAATGTCTTCTTGTTTAAGGGTAAATAAATCAGCTGCATCTGAAATCAAACCGTCTTCTTTAAAACGATCTAGGATCTGTGGTCCCACTGACATGATCTCAAAAGCATTAGCAAAGTGTTGCATACCTCTTCGGTTCTTTGCTGTACATTTTGGGTTGGCACAGAAATACGCAGTAGAACTTTCTTTAGCCTTTTCTCCAATCTGTCTCTTTTCAACAACCCCTCCACAAACAGGACACTTAGAAGGCATTACAAACTTCTTTTCTTTGCCGTTCCTTAATTTAACTAAAGCCTCAACTACTTCTGGGATAACATCACCGGCCTTTTGAATAACCACAGTATCACCGATTCTAACATCTAATCTCTGAATCTGATCCATATTATGCAAGGTTGCTTTGGAAATCTTAGAACCTGCAACAAAGGTTGGTTCAAACACAGCGAGAGGCGTTAAAGCGCCTGTTCTGCCAACATTGATTAGTATATTCTTTAGTATTGTCGTTGCTTGTTCTGCTGGATATTTAAAAGCAATCGCATAACGAGGCGCCTTGCCAATAACCCCCAAGGACTGATACAAACTCAAGTCATTAACGTTTATAACTACACCATCCATACCAAATGCAAGCTTTTCTCTTACTTTTTCTGTCTGAGATATAAACTTCAGAACTTCATCTAAATTTTTGCATGCTCGTTGATACTCATCAACTCTAAATCCCAACTCTTGTATATATTTATGCTCTGCTTGGTGTGTTTTTAATTCCGGTAAATCAGTTGCAATATCCCAAGCAAAGAAATCAAGTTTTCTACTTGCAGAAATTTTTGGGTCTAACTGTCTGATTGAACCAGCGGCAGCATTTCTTGGATTTGCAAAAAGAGGCTTTCCTTCTTTCTCGTTCTGTTTGTTTATCTTTTCCCAAACACTCTTTAACATGACGCACTCTCCCCGAACTTCTATCTTTCTTTTGTCTTTAATCCTTAAAGGAATACTTTGAATAGTTTTTAAATTCTGAGTAACATCTTCACCAAAAATACCATCACCTCTTGTTGAGCCACGAACGAATACTCCATTTTCATATTCTAAAGAAATAGAGAGACCATCTAATTTTACTTCACAGAAATAATCAAGCTTTTTTTGTTGAAGATCAGATAAAAGCTTTGAAGTTCTTTTTTCCCAAGCTCGTAAATCTTCTTCTGAAAAAGCATTGTTTAAAGAAAGCATTGGCAAGGGATGCTTAACTTTCTCAAACTTCTCTAAAACCTTGCCACCGACTCTTTGGGTTGGTGAATCAGGAGACATAAACTGAGGATACTGATGTTCTAACTCAACTAATTCTTTAGTTAAATCTTCGTAGACCTCATCAGTAACCCTAGGGTCGTTTAAAACATGGTAACGATAGCGCAAATCATCAACCTGTTGCCTTAGTTTTTCTATTCTTTCTTTGATTTCTGAAGGTTTGACCATATACCTATATTTTACCTTAAGCTGAGCTATTCTGCATCTAGCAAAAGAGTGATCTAAAAAGTTTTCCACAACTTTACAACAAGTTATACCTGTACTAAAATACATATATATTCAGGAGCCAAAATGTTTTCAAGCAAACAAAATTTCAAACTATCGCAGAACTTGAAAATGGGCATACAGCCACCATCCTCACAGGGGACTTTTTTCAAAGTCAGTGGGGTTGTTTTTTTGCTCCTTTCTATATTCCTTGCTAAAAACATCTATAAAAACCTCAACACATCTGTAGCTATCAAACAAGTTGATAGCGTTGCTCCTGAAGTACTAGGTGCTTTTGATCAAAAGCAAGAAACAGCTAAAAAAACAGTTCCTGCAACCTACACAGTTTCTAAAGGCGACACATTATTTAACATTGCTCAATCACAAGGTATTAATTGGGTTGTGATTGCTTCTCTGAACAACCTTAAAGCACCATACACTCTGAAACCCGGTACAGTACTTAAATTAAGATAAAACAAAAATATAAACGCTTCTAAGCTAGAAAAGGCAAAAAAGCAAACAAAATAAAACCCCGACTAATTGGCCGGAGTTTTTGTTATTGCGGAACTGTGATTTCTAATTTTCTGGTGACACCTTGGTTTTTGCCTGAATCCTGTATTGTAGTTGTACCAGCGGGCAAACCATTTGGAGAACCAGTTACTGAATAACTAGAGGTACCCCCCGCACCATTTACAACCATTAACTGATACTGCTGTGTTGTGGTTAATGGTGAACTAGTCCATGTTGTCGGACCGGCCATGCTAATCGTCTGTGTTGCTTCTGGGGTTGCAATACAGTTTGAAACCTCTGCGGTACAGAAATATATTGTGCCTGTACTACCACTTGTAATTTGAACGCTTACTTGGGTATATCCAGGAGCTTGAGCTTGATCTGTTGGGTTGTAAAGATAGAAATCTCTCTGATCATCAGCTGCGAGACTGAAAGAATATGGGTTATCTAGATAGTAGCTGGCGCATGTTGTCACAGTAACTCCAGCAACAACAGTTGAGCCAGGAGAAGTACAAGCAGAAACAGTACCAAGACCACGTACTAGCTTGAAAAGACTGTCCTCTGCCACAGCCTCAGCTGCAGTTAAAACAGGCTCAGTTCTAGTTAAATCACTAGAGGTTTTAATTTCATTAACAGCAATAGCAGCGATGCTGAATACAATAGCAGTGATTGCAGACAAAATTAAAATAGCGAGCAGTAAAGTTACGACTTCTTGCTTTCTTTTGCCGTTATTCAGTTTATGGTCCTGTAGATATGTCATATGATGGTATAGAAATAGTGGTTTGAATTGGCATAGTTACGGTGTCTTGAGATCCAGAGGTTGCTGTAATGTTTCCCATTATTGTTACCCTTGGCTGAGCATTACTTCCTGTTGCATATGGATTGTATGTTGGCGAAACATAAAAAAGTAAATTGTTGATTGTAACGTTATTACTATTAATCTTTACAGCTACCATATTATTTTTAATTAACCAAAGATTGGTTCCACTAGAAGAAGCGAGTCCAGAAGCATCTCCTAAATAAAAACAGAGGTGCTCGCTATCTGTATTTACCAACGCAAGGGAGCTTGCTGAAGAGCTAATTGTGCCACTACACGGAGAGCTCCAAGGACCATAATAATCAATCTGTCCATTACGAATTTCTTTGCTCAAAAACCCTGTAATATATCTAGCATTTTCAGAAGCTGAACGGATAACATCAGTCCTGCGATTTATCTTTAAAGTTGAAAGATACACGCCCATAATTGAACTAACTGTTACTGCAAAAAGCGCGGTGGCAACTATCGCCTCAATCAAGGTAAAACCTTTTTGATTGTCTTTGAGATCTTGCATCTTAATAGTTCTTCCAGTTAGTTAGATAGGACTGCAGAACAACTTTACAGCTTGCGTTTAACGTTGCAGGATCAGTTGTTACTGGGCATTTCCTACCCTGCCACCACACAGTAGCAACCACAACTAAACGTGGATTAAGCGCTGTGTATGGAGAAGTTTGGTCTTCTGTAATAACTAATTTTCGGGAATAGTTTGAAGGAACACCAGCTCCGCCGTTGCTATACAGCCCAGTATTGGAATCATAGTTTAAAACATAGCTTGTTGGATTTTTTGTCAGCAAGACATTACTAGAACCAATACTGTAGTCAATGGCATAAGTGCCTGCTTCAAGTCTTTGCTCTCCACTACCTTGCCAAGCGCTGTAGCATTGTTGTCCAGTTCCTAAATCAGAACAGGTTGAAAGAGTTCCCTTGAGCCAATTTGTATCTCTGATGTTTCGTAAACCTTCAATGCTTTCACGAGCAAGAGCAGTACCAACTATTTGTTTACTAGAGTTATCTGATGATTGAAAAGAATACACAGCTAAAGAAAGCGCTGAAACTAAACCAGTAACTAAAATAAAAATTGCCACCAATGTTTCAATTAGGGTCTGTCCCAATTGTCTATTTTTAGGGGCAATTTTTTTTACCATCTTTTTAAACTAAGGGTTTACTTCCTTAATTATAGGAGCTCGTAAACCATTGTAGAAAACTACATAACCCGTGCTGACAACACAAGGACTGCCTGGAGTAGCATAAGAACCGATACAACCAGTACTATCTGGAGGCAAAGCTGAATCATAAGTAATATTTGCGGTATTTTTAAATCTCAAGAGGCTCTGTGTATTTCCTACTGGTGCGGTAACGTCTGCATCAAAAGTGATCTGAGCTTTAAAACCAGGGCTAATTGAGCCTACGTTAAAGGTGTAGACATTACCCGCTTGGGAATAGCTAGTTCCTGAGGAAGGACTAAATGATATGTTCCGCACATTGGCCAGATTAGAATTAGTAAAATCATCTGTAACAACAACATTGGTTGCGGCTGCTGTACCTGAGTTACAAATATTAATATTAAAGCTTACTCGATCACCTTTTTTAATCGTATGCACTGTTCCTGTTTGACTAGGAATACAATTTGAAGAAAAAGTATATGGTAAACCATTAACAGCTGTAATATTTTTCCCAGCAGTACTTAAATTAACTGTGCATGGGACTGGAGCTGTTGTTGTTTGTGCAAACAAAACTAAACTTGAAGTTCCATAAGCATTAACAGCTTGAACCCAGTAATAGTAAGAACCACCAGAAGAAGCTGTTGTATCTGTATATGTCAATCCTGTTGTTGTTTGCCAAACTGCACCTGGGGTTGTTGTCTGGCTTCTGTAGAGATTGTATGAGGTTGCACCCGATGCAGTGCCCCAGTATAACTTTACCTGGCCACAAGGAACAGGCCCTAGTGTTGCTGTGTTTGAATTATCTGCTATTGGTTGTGCTGGCCATGCTGGAGGTCCTGGCGGATCTCCAGGAGGTGTGCCTGCTGGGAAGTTAAATGTGAAGGTATATGTGCCACTAGAACAGTTCTGACTTGCACTTGGGGATATACTGGTTGGGTCTGGTGGTCCACCGCCTAAATATGAGACAGTATATGTACCTAGCTGCCCTGTGCTAGTATAGGTTACTGGGGTATTACCACTCATACCAGTAGCTCCACTACCGCTTGGTGATGTAACACCAACAGTCCACGAAGCAGGAGCAACACCAGTACTGTCTATTATTATTGTACACAAAGCTGGTGAAACAAAGTTTAAAGTAAAGGTTATGGAATTACCAGCAGCACAACTCTGTGATTGAGCTGGAGAATATGTAGAAAAGGTTTGGGACGATCCTCCAGTGTATGTGATTGTCCATGTTCCTATTGGCTGACTTGCGAAGGTATTATCATTGCTGCCATTTATTGTTCCAGGTCCTGAAATTGTATAGTTGTATGTCCCAGGAGAGCCTGTTGAGTTAACATTGATAGTACAACCCTGTGGTGCTGTCACAGTAACAGTTACGGTTCTGGTAGCTAAAACTCCATTTAAATCACCACCTGTTAATGTATACGTTGTGGTTGTGGTCGGTGAGACTGGGTACATTCCCATACCAACTGGAACATTTTCTGGAGGATTAAATTGCCCTCCAGAAAGAGTCATTGTCCAACAATTAGTAGCAGTCCAATTTAAATTTGATGTATTTCCAGAAGTTATTGTTGCCGGGGTTGCGGTAAAAGAATTAAGCACACAATTACTGACTACAGTTGTAAAATTCAAAGTGAAAGTAATTGTTTGGTTAGAAGAACAGTTTTGGGTTTGTGCCGGAGAGTATGATGAGAAAGTTTTTGATGATCCGCCAGTATATGATATTGTCCAAGTCCCTAATGATCTATTGTTGTACTGATTATCACCTGTTCCATTTATTGTTGCAGGACCAGACAAAGTATAGTTGTATGTTCCAGGGGAACCTGTTGAGTTAACAATAATTGTACAAGAATTATCATTCCCAGGGTTAATACCAGTCCAGTTAACAACTACTTGAGGAGGGGTTGGCGAAGCGTCACTAATGCTAACAGTAGCGGTCCATGTCTGATTAACAGAAGGTCCACCATTCGCGGTTGAAATACTTATAACAACCGTCTGCGAATCACCAGGTGCAAGAGTACCACCGCTTGGACTTAATTGTAACCAACCACTTCCACCAGAATACGAAACACTAGAAGACCAAGCACCGCTATCTCCACCTGCTGGAGTGCTATTCTGAATGATAAAAGAAGAGTCGCTACTGCTTACTGGTGCTGCTGTTGTTCCGTTATACGTCCAATTCTTAGCGACAGCTGCTTTTGTTTGATTAACTAAAATGCCATAAAAAGCAAAAAAACAGCCGACTATTAATGCAGCTGAGATTAATTTAGATGCTGTAGCTTTATTTTTCATTTTTTGTTTCAATACTTTTATATTTGTGTTTTCATTATACCTCATTTTGTCAATTAAATCAAGGAGTTATTGTTCCCGAAACTCCATTAACGACCAAGGTTGTTGTTAATGTGCTGTCTGTTCTGCCAAGCGTTATTGTTACTACTGCATCACGAATCTTGTCGTTTGAAGCACCACCCCCTGAGGTGGTTAACAGCATTCTAGCAAAAGGAACAGAAAAAAAGATTTCAATACTTGTTGGATTTAAAGTAGTGCTATCGGATTTAGTCACAGATATCTGCTTCACAATAACTGGGGCAATAAGTTGTTCTGTTGAAAGGTTAGTCACAACATTTGAACTATCATATGTTTTCAACCCATAATTGTTATATGACCCAATCAGAGAGTTTAAGGTTAAACTGTAGTATTTAGCCGGTGCTGTTACTGTTGAATCTTTTGAGGAGATTGCGTTGCTCTGCATTCTTCTTAAATTTGAAACAAGATTATTTTTTGCAACGGTTAAACTTCTTGGACCACTTTGACTCCCAAAATTAACTAAAAATACAGAAGTTAAAGTAACCATAATGAAGATAACAACCAAGAGCTCTATTAATGTAAAACCGTCATTTTTTAATTTTTTAACTTGCATAGCCAATCAAATGTAAATACCAATTAAGAATCAGTTTTCCCCAAAACATAGTTATTAAACAAGCAACCGAAAGAAAAGTTCCAAAAGCTATTTTGCTTGAAAGCTTCTTAGCCTTAATAGCGATCAAAAATATTCCCATAACAGCTCCGATTCCAAAAGCTAGAGATATATTAACAAGTATTAGTGGCCAAGAAACAGCCAGGCCTAGAAACCAAGAAAATTTAACATCACCGAATCCAAGCCAACGACCACGAGACAGAAAA
>DAIEPO010000001.1 GCA_027348385.1 bacterium | reverse complement strand
TTTGATATGGATGGAAAGTCTGCAATCCTTTCTCCTGAAAAATCAATTCAGATTCAATCTAATTTAGGTAGTGATGTTGCTTTGATTCTTGATGACTTTCCAGGTTTTCCTTTTGAGTACGACAGAACTAAACAAGCAATTGAACAAACTACGCGTTGGGCTGAACGTGCTAAAAGAGAATTTGAAAGAATTCAACAAAGTGATTCTCCAGTTAATCCAGGACAAAAACTTTGGGGTATTGTTCAAGGGGCATCTTTTCCTGATTTGAGAGAAAGAAGTGCTAAAGAAATTCGTGCTTTAGATTTTCCTGGTTATGCCATTGGTGGTGTTGCAGTCGGCGAACCAACAGAGGAAATGTTAAAGGCTGTGGATATGGCAATTCCGCATCTCGAAGAAGAAAAACCAAGGCATCTGTTAGGAGTTGGTACGCCATATGATATTGTCCAAGCAGTTTTAAGGGGTTGTGATTCTTTTGATTGTGTTATTCCAACCAGAGAAGCCCGACATGCCAAACTATATATTTCAGCAAGAGATCAGCAAGGACGGGAAGTTTACAAAACCATTGATATACGCAAAGCAGAATTTGCAGAGGACTTTACTCCAGTAGACAATGACTGTGATTGTTATGGTTGTTTAAGCCATACCAGGGCATACCTGCGTCATCTTTTTGCTGCTGATGAGCCACTTTCAATCCGTTTGGCAACAATGCACAACATCAAGTTTTATTTAAACTTAATGAAAAAAATACGAACCGCATTGGAAAACGAGTATTTTACGGAATTTGCAGAGGGTTTTAAAGAGATTAAAGAATAGCTTCTAGAAGAGGTTAATGTTTGATATACTTTCATATATATGAGTGAAAACGATTTGATGGAAAAATTGGTAAGTCTTTGCAAGCGCCGTGGATTCATTTTCCCAGGCAGTGAGATTTATGGTGGCCTGGCAAACTCTTGGGATTACGGTCCTTTAGGAGTTGAGTTAAAGAATAATATTAAAAAGCTTTGGTGGAAAAAGTTTGTTCAGCAAAGAGATGATATGGTTGGAATTGATGCTGCTTTAATGATGAACCCAAAGGTCTGGCAAGCTTCCGGACATATTTCTAATTTTTCTGATCCTTTGATTGAATGTAAGAAATGCCACACCCGTTTTAGAGCAGACACATTTGATCAGGAAAAATGTCCAAACTGTAAAGGAACAGAATTTACGGCAGCAAAAGAGTTTAACCTGATGTTTAAAACTTTTATGGGTCCTGCTGAGGAAGAAGCAAACGTTGTATATTTTAGACCAGAAACAGCTCAAGCAATGTTTGTTGATTTCCCTCAAGTTTTAGAAACATCAAGACAGAGAATTCCTTTTGGTATAGCGCAGGTGGGCAAGGCTTTCAGGAATGAAATAACTCCAGGGAACTTCATTTTTAGAACTCGCGAGTTTGAACAAATGGAAATCGAATATTTCATTAAAGAAAGTGACTGGCAGAAATATTTTGAATATTGGCTTGAACAAATTAAGGTTTGGCTTTCTGATATTGGCGTTGATGCTTCAAAGTTACACTATGTTGATATTCCAGATGGTGAGCGCGCACATTACTCTAAGCGAACCGTTGATATTGAGTTTGATTATCCGTTTGGGCAAAAAGAGCTCTATGGCATTGCATACAGAACAGACTATGACTTAAATCAGCACCAGAATGCGTCTAAGAAAGATTTGGAATACAGAGATCCTGAAAGCGGTGAGAAGTTTTTACCACATGTCATTGAACCAACCTTTGGTGTAGATCGAACCTTTTTAGCTGTTTTACTTTCAGCATATACAGAGATTGAAGGTGGCCGTTCTACAACCACAGAAAGTATCAAAGAAACTGAGGTTTTCTTGAAACTGGACAAAAAGATAGCGCCAGTTAAGATTGCGGTTTTGCCACTTTCTAAAAAAGATGAGGTTTCTAAACCAGCAAAAGAGCTTGCTAACAAATTACGTAAATATTGGTATGTGCAATATGACGAGACTGGTTCCATTGGTAAGAGATATCGCAGACAAGATGAGATTGGCACACCATATTGCGTGACCTATGATTTTGATTCCTTAGAAGACAAAAAAGTAACAGTACGTGATCGAGATACTATGCTCCAGGAAAGGGTTGCGTTAGATGATCTAGAAAAATATTTTAAAGAAAGATTAGAAGATTGATGCAATTAACACACAAAACTTTAAAAAACGGTTTAAATGTGCTTCTAGTAAACTTGCCTGACTCAAAGTCAGTGCTTTTTACAATACTGGTTAAAGTGGGTAGCAGGTATGAAACTAAAGAGGTTTCAGGAGTCTCGCATTTCTTAGAGCATGTTTTTTTCAAGGGCAGTAAAAAATATCCCAAGCCTACAGATATCTCCCAGATTGTAGATGCAATAGGTGGAGACTTTAATGCCTCAACTTCTAAAGAAGCAACTGAGTTTTACATTAAAGCAGAAAAACATCATTTTAATTTAATCTTTGATGTCCTTTCAGACATGGTTTTAAATCCGCTTTTCAAGGAAGAGGAGTTAAACAAAGAAAAGGGTGTGGTTGTAGAGGAGATAAATCAGTATGAAGATATACCAGCAAGTCAGGTTGAAAATCATCTGGAAAAAATAATGTGGCCAGAATCAACACTTGGCTGGGAAATACTTGGTACCAGACGAAGCATTCAAAAAATGCAACGCTCTAGTGTTTTAAAATACAAAAATTCTTTTTACCAACCCTCAAACATCATTTTAGGCATTAGCGGAAACTTTGACACCAAAGAAGCTTTAAAGAAAATTGAAAATACTTGGGGTAAGTTAAAGAATAAAAAAACTCCAAAACATAAGCACAAAGAAACAAAGCAGAATAAACCAAACCTTACAGTCATTTACAAAGATACACAGCAAGCACACTTTGCCTTAGGCTTTAAAAGTTTTGATCATGTTTCAAAGAAAAATCCTGCTCTAATGCTTTTAGCCAATGTTTTAGGGGGTAATATGAGTTCTAGACTTTTTGTTGAGATTCGAGAAAAAAGGGGTTTAGCATACCATATTTCTGCTGCAAACACGCCATATCATGATACTGGTAATTTTACGATTCATGCGGGGCTTCAAGTTGAAAAAGCTAAAAGTGCTTTAATTGAAATATTAAACCAATTAAAAGATGTTAAAAATACTTCCGTGAGTGTAAAAGAATTAAAGCGAGCTAAAGATTTCATTCGTGGAAAGCTTGCCTTGGCTTTTGAAAACAGACACCGAAACCTTGATTGGTTTATGGATCATTTTGCATTCACGGGCAAAGTAAAAAGCATAGAAAGTTTTCTTGTTGAAATGGAAAAGGTTAGTGTAAAAGACATTCAGAAACTTGCTAAAGAAATATTTCAAGAGCAGAATATGAGTCTAGCCATAATCGGGCCATTTAAAGAAAAGAATTCTTTTGAAAAAGAATTAAAGATATAGCCATGAAGATAGGCGCACACGTATCCATTGCTGGAGGAGTTGTTAATGCACCACAACGCGCACATGATTTGGGTTGCGAGACATTTCAGATTTTTACACGTTCACCTCAGGGTGGCAAAGCTCCAGAATTAACAAAGAGCGTTTTAAAAGAATTCAAGTCAGAGATGAAGAAATACGGCTTTGAATATTTTGTTGTGCATGCGCCATATTTCATAAATTTTGGCAGTTCAAACAACAGAACATTCTATGGTTCAATTTCTCTAGTCAGAGAAGAATTAGAACGAGCAAGTTTACTTGGCGCTTCATATTTAATGGTACACTTGGGAAGTTTCAAAGATCTTGGTCAAAAACAAGGCGAAGCACAAGTCATCAAAGGTCTTAAAAAAGTTTTGGATGGTTACAAAGGAAAGACCTTGTTTTTGCTTGAAATTTCAGCGGGAGCAGGTCAAGTTATTGGTGATAGCTTTGAAGAGCTTGCAAGATTTGTTAAGGCGTTAAAGCAATACAAAACCTTTGGTGGTATTTGTTTTGACACGCAGCATGCTTTTGCCAGTGGTTATGACTTAAGAGACAAGAAGGCAGTTAAAAAAACTTTTGAGGATTTTGATAAAAAGATTGGTTTAAAGTATTTACGAATGTCGCATTTCAATGACTCGAAGGTTGAACTTGGAAGTCGCAAAGATCGCCATGAACACATCGACGAGGGTTTAATTGGTAAAAAAGGTTTTACTGAAATTCTCTCATTTTTCAAGTCTTTAGAGAAGAAAGATAAGCAGCAAAAGCTTTTGATTTTGGAGACAGAACATGATAAAGTGAGAGAGGATATCAAGCTATTAAAGAAGCTTAGAAAGTAAGAGTTTAATGTTTAACAGAGACACAGATATTAGCTTAGCTACATCAACTCTTGTAAAGATCACAATCCTTGGTTTGATCCTGTTTTTTGCATGGACAATCAAGGATATTTTAATTTTGCTTTTGATTTCAATAACCCTAGCGTCAGCACTTGAACCTTTGGTTGAGATGCTTTTGCAATGGCGTATTCCAAGAAGCGTCAGCGTTGTTGCAGTATATATAGTTGCTCTGGCTTTTGTAGTTTTAATTGGTTTTTTGGTAACACCTCCGGTTGTTCAACAATTTCAGCAAGTGACAAACAATGATTTTCTTGCAAGTGAAATTTCTAATAAGATTGGACCGAACAGTTTCTTAAGAGAGTTTAATCTTACAGAGATTGTTAGTAAGAATGTTCAATCTTTGGCAAATCAATTTAACGCGCTTTCAGAAAACTTTTTTAGCAGAACTCTTGGTGTTTTCAACGGTTTCATAGAAATAGTTACGGTTTTAGTTGTTTCCTTCTATTTGCTAGCTGAAAAAAACGGCATGAAGAACTTCGTATACACCCTTGCGCCAAAGGAAAGTCAACCAAAGATTTTACACATTGTTACAAGAATACAAAAAAAGATCGGACTTTGGATGATTGGTCAGATTATTGTTTCTGCGATTATTTTTGCAATCACTTTTATTGCTTTGACAGTCTTGGGAATTAAATATGCATTAGTTTTGGCAATTTTAAGTGGTTTCTTTGAACTCATTCCATACATTGGTCCATTTGTTGCGGCAATTCCTGCTATCTTCTTTGCTTTCTTACAAAGTCCAACTCTAGCGGTTGTTGTAATGATTATGTATATAGTGCTGTCAAAGATTGAAGGATATGTTTTAGTTCCTAAGATCATGCAAAAAACTGTTGGTGTTTCCCCACTAGTTATTTTGCTTGCAATATTAATTGGTTTTAAGCTTGCGGGAATCTTTGGAATCTTGCTGGCAGTGCCTGTGGTTGCTGTAATCCAGGTTATCATTGAAGAATGGGAAACCCTTAAAAGCAGAGCATAACTATGAAGTATTACATTACCACAGCCATAGACTATATAAATGGGAAACCACACATTGGCCACTCTTACGAAAAGGTGGCTGCTGATGTTTTAGCTCGTTTGCACCGTTTTAATGCAGAGCAGGTTTTCTTTTTAACAGGTACAGACGAACATGGTGCAAAGATAGCAGACTATGCCAAAGCACAAGGCTTAGAACCTCAAGCTTTTGCTGATCAAACTTACAAGTATTTTGAAGATGCTTGGAAAAATCTTGATCTTTCTTTTGACCGTTTTATTCGCACAACAGACCCTGATCATTTAGCAACTGTTGCTGATATTTTAAAGAAGATCAAAGAAAATGGATTCCTCTATGAGGCAGAATATTCTGGTTTGTACTGTACTGGACACGAAGCTTTTTTAACTGAAAAAGATTTAGTAAACGGTCTTTGTCCAGAGCACCAAACAAAGCCAGAACTAATCAGAGAAAAAAACTGGTTTTTTAAAGTTTCCAATTTTACAGAGAAGATTAAAGAAAAGATTGAGAAAGACGAGTTCAAGATTTGGCCAGAAGCACATCGCAGGGAAGTTTTAAGTTTGCTTTCCCAAGGATTTAACGATATTGCCATCAGCAGGCCAAATGTTAAGTGGGGCATTGCATTACCTTGGGATGAAAATCAGACAGTCTATGTTTGGGTTGATGCTTTAATAAATTACATATCAGGTGTTGGATACCATGGCGATAAAGAACTGTTTAAAAAATATTGGCCGGCAAAATGGCATGTTGTTGGTAAAGACATTATCAAATTCCATTGTATTATCTGGCCAGCTTTGCTTTTAGCAGCGGGTATTGAAATGCCAGGCGGTGTTGTCGCACATGGATATTTAACCGCGAACAACCAGAAGATAAGTAAGAGTATTGGAAATGTAATTGATCCAAATGACTGGGTTACTAAATACGGCAGTGATGCCGTAAGATATTTCTTGATGAGAGAAATTGCTTTTGGACAAGATGGTGATGTTTCAGAAGAAAAGATCAAAGCAAGATATGACGGGGATTTAGCCAATGGTTTAGGTAATTTAGTCTCTCGTTTGACTAACATGATTGAAAAGTATTCGCATGGTGAAATACCAAATATTGTAGAACCGCATGATAAGTTAGGGGGCGTTGTTGAAATGATTGAGGGTTTTCGTTTCCATGAAGCATTAGCAAGAATTTGGGAAGCAATCGCTTGGGCGAACCAATATATCGATGAAACAAAGCCTTGGGATTTAGCAAAAGATGATGTTAACAAAGAAAAGTTAGAAGCGGTCTTGTCAGTACTTGGTGCTGAAGTTAAACTCATTGGGTTGTCCATTGCTCCTTTCATGCCCCAAACTGCTGAAAAAATCCGTAAAGCTTTCGAAAGCGACGCAATAACTAAAATTGAACCACTTTTTCCGAGGGTAGAATAGCCATGATGCCAGAGAATCGTAATCAATATAATCGGATTGTCTCTGAAAGAGAGAAGCGTGGTTTAAAGCCACGTAAAATATATCTCGATTTGGGTAACTTTGTCTTTCCTTTTCCCGAAACAGGTTTAAAAGAAATCCCTGCAGATGAAATGTATGTCGGAGTTGATATAAATCAGCATCTGAACAATGTTCAATATCCAAACAATTTTCATTTTGTAGAAGCAGACGGTAGAAGTTTGCCAATCGCGGATGGTTCAATTGATGAAGTATATGTAGGGAATCTTTTTGGAGAGCCTTCAAGAAATCAAAGTTTGAAGTTAGAGTTGTTTCCTGAGTTAAAAAGAATTCTTTCTGACAATGGACAAATAGTAGTCGCGGAAACTTTGACTCCTAAAGCGGCGACATTTAATCTTGATGAGCTCCCTGGGATATTAGATAAACAGGGTTTTGAAATTGTCGATTTAGTCACACAGGACGATGAAGAGAAATGGAAAAAAGAGATAGCCCAATATAATATCCATGCAAGTCGTGTTTATACCCATGCCGAAGTTATGGGCAGAAGGTTTTTAGTAAAATTTAAAAAGAAACTAGAACAACCAAATGAATCTGTATGATACTCACGCGCATGTTAATCTTGCTGCGTTTAAAGAAGACTATAAAGAAATAATCAAACAAGCACAGCAAGCCGCTGTGATTGTTAATAACGTTGGTACACAAAAAGATACTTCCAAGAAAGCTTTTGATCTAGCAAAAGAATTTGATAATGTTTATGCGGTTGTTGGTCTGCATCCAGTGCATACTATTTCCCAAGACGTTGACGAAGAGGAGTCGCATTTCATAAGTCGTGAAGAAGAGTTTGATTATGCATATTACAAAGCACTGGCAGAAGACCCTAAAGTAGTTGGTATAGGGGAATGTGGTCTTGATTACTATCGTCTGCCAGAGGATAAGACTTTGGAAGAAGTTAAGACAATTCAGAAAGAAGCTTTCTTGCAGCAGATAAAATTAGCGAAAGAGCTTGATAAAGCGCTGGTCATTCATTGCCGTACTCAGAAGGATTCAAGTGATGCCTATGAAGATATTTTAGAGATATTAAGGTTGGAAAAACCCTCACGCTTTGAAATACATAGCTTCACAAGCAATTGGGGCATTGCAGAGAAGTTTTTAGAGCTTGGCGGATACATTGGTCTAAATGGTATAATTACCTTTGATAAAAGCGGGGTTTTAAAAGAGGTTGTGAAAAATTGCCCACTAGAGCGCATAGTCTTAGAGACAGATGCGCCTTACCTTGCACCAGCACCATATCGTGGCAAAAGAAACCAGCCAAATTATGTTGAGTATGTTGCAAGATATATTGCAGAAGTTAAGGGTTTAAGTTTTGAGGAAGTTTGTAAACAAACAACTTCAAACGCAAAAGCACTTTTTAAAGTTTAAAGCTATGAAAAAACTCACTCCAATATTCTATCTTTTTTTTGTATTCCCAATTGCAATTGTCGATACATTTTTAATTGCGTATGGTACTGATTTAGGAACTCTTTGGCATCCAAACACCTCATACCTATCTCTGCTAGTGGTTATAGGTGGTGTTTTTCTTTTGATCGGTAATTTTGCAGTAATTACTTTAGAAGACCATAGAGACTTTAAGTGGAAGTATCATTTTAGACAAAGCTCATACGTTTACACATTGTTAGTTGCTTTGTGGGTAATATATTCAAGACTTGATACTTTGCAGACTGATCCTGCATATATCTATGTCGTTGGTTTAATATATATGTCTGTTTTAGCAATCCTTATTAATGCTTTTGCTGGTATGGTCATTCGCCCAAAGAGAAAGATTTAGATCATGAAATATACTCCTGGAAAAATAGAGAAAAAATGGCAGAAATTTTGGTCTTTGAAAAAGGTTTATCATTCAAAGAATTTTTCAAAGAAACCCAAAAAATATATTTTAGTTGAATTTCCATATCCGTCCGGTGCTGGTTTACACACCGGGCATCTTCGCTCATACGTAGCAGCAGACGTTACATCAAGGTTTTTAAGAGCTCAAGGCAATGAAGTAATGTTTCCTTTAGGTTGGGATGCTTTTGGATTACCTGCTGAAAACTACGCCATTAAAATGGGCGTACAGCCAGAAGTTTCTACTAAACAGAACATTAAGAACTTCAAAAAACAGATTAACTCCCTTGGTTTAAGTTTTGATTGGTCCAGAGAAGTAAATACCACAGATCCAAACTATTACAAATGGACCCAGTGGATTTTCTTACAGTTTTTTAAAAAAGGCTTGGCATACGAAGCAGAATCTTTAATTAATTGGTGTCCTAAGGACAAAACTGGGCTTGCTAATGAAGAAGTCGTTGATGGAAAGTGTGAGCGCTGCGGCACTGTTGTTGAAAAGAAAGAAATGCGTCAGTGGTATTTAAGGATTACAAAGTATGCTCAAAAGTTAATAGATGGCCTTCAATCCTTAGATTGGCCAGAAGCTGTTAAATTACAGCAAGAAAATTGGATTGGTAGGAGTGAGGGTGCTGAGATTGAGTTCCCCGTGGTTAATCCACGAGTAAAAAAATTCATAATTTTACACGGCAGAGCTAGCACACCTGATAATAATTTTTACCCCTGGCTAAAAAAAGAATTGGAAAAGCGTGGCTTCAAAGTGGAAGTTCCGCAAATGCCGGGTATTCCAGAGCCGGACGATGAAGAACAAGCGAATTATGTTCAAAGTAATTACGATTTAGATGAAGGGACGGTAATAGTTGGTCATTCAATGGGTGGGGTGGTTGCTCTACGTTTACTCGAACGAGGAATAAAAGTGCACGGAGTTGTTTTGGTAGCAACTCCTGCGACAGGTAAGTTTTTAGATGGAAAACCACGACATTCCGTTACAAAAGCTGTGCAAAAAGGTTTTGATTATGGAAAAATAAAAAAACAGTCTGATTATTTCAGGGTCATTTCAGACTCAACAGATTCTGTAGTTCCGCATGAAGACGGGAAAATTTTAGCAGACAATCTAGGCGCATATTGTAAAATTGTTGCTGCTAATAGCCCGCACTTTAATGGGGAAAAAGAGCCATTGCTGCTTGATGAACTTTTACCAAATATAAAAGTTTTTACGACAAGACCAGAAACTATTTTCGGTGCTACTTATGTCGTGTTAGCACCAGAGAGCCCTTATGTCCAAAGTCGAATGAAAAAATCGGATAACAAAAATGAAATTGAACAATATGTTGAAGATACTAAGAAAAAAAATGAAATAATTCGCTTGGCAACTGATAAAGAAAAAACAGGGGTGGAGCTTAAAGGTCTTAAGGTTATTAATCCAGCAACTAAAGAAGAGATCCCTGTTTGGATTGCAGATTATGTTTTGCCTCAATATGGTACTGGTGCAATCATGGCTGTGCCAAGTCATGACCTTCGTGATGAGCAGTTTGCAAAAAAATATCAGTTACCAATACGCATGGTTGTGAATGAAAAAGGAAAGCTTCAAAATTCGGGCGAGTTTAGTGGTTTAGATTTTGAAGTAGCAAAAAAGAAAATTACAGAAAAATTTGGAAATAGCAAAGTCACTTACAAACTTCGTGATTGGGTTTTTTCGAGACAAAGGTATTGGGGCGAACCAATCCCTTTAATTCATTGTCCGGACTGTGGAACTGTTCCTGTTCCTGAAAAAGAACTGCCTGTTAAACTCCCTAAGGTTAAGAAATATGAACCAACTGGTACTGGAGAATCACCGCTTGCAGCCATTGATTCTTGGGTTAATGTAAAGTGTCCAAAATGCGGTTCTAGTGCAAAAAGAGAAACTAACACCATGCCACAATGGGCTGGAAGTTCTTGGTACTTCTTAAGATATGCAGACCCTAAAAACAAAAAACAATTTGCTAATTTAAAGAGCTTAAAGTATTGGTTGCCAATAGACATATATTTTGGTGGCATGGAACATACCACTTTACATCTTTTGTATTCTCGTTTTTGGAATCAGTTCTTGTTTGACCAGGGTTTAGTACCAATGAGTGAGCCATACAAACGTCGTCAGCCTCACGGCATTATTCTTGGCGAAGATGGTGAAAAAATGTCCAAATCAAGAGGAAATGTTGCAAACCCAGATGCCATTATTAAACAATACGGCGCTGATACCTTGCGTATGTTTGAGCTATTCCTAGGACCACATGAGCAAACTATTTCTTGGAACGAAAAAGGTGTTGTCGGTGTATATCGTTTCTTACAGCGTTCTTGGTATTTAGTTTCAGATAATGTATCTTCAAAAAACAAGGATTCAGAAAAAGTCTTGTTTGAAATCGCAAGAGTTATAAAAAGAGTGGAAGAGGCTGTTAGGGAAATGAAGTTTAATACCGCAGTTTCTTCATTCATGGAATTTATCAATGCAGTTTCAGGAGAAAGTATTTCCAAAGAAACCTTAAAAAAGTTTGCTATTACCCTAGCACCGTTTGCGCCACACATTGCCGAAGAGTTTTGGAAAATGCTTTCTGGAAAAGGAAGCGTTACAACCCAGCCTTGGCCAACTTTTGATCCTAAAAAATTAGAAAGCCAAATTTCTTCCTATGTTATCCAGGTTAATGGAAAGTTTAGAGGAAATCTTGCAATAGCCAGAGGATCTTCAGAGGAAGATGTAAAGGAAGAAGCTTCAAAAATTGAAACCGTGCGCAATGCTATAGGAGCTTTGAAGGTTAAGAAAATAGTGTTTGTGCCTGAAAGGCTAATTAATTTTGTGGTTTAAATACAAAAGCGGATTGCCTAGTGCGGCAGTCCGCTTTTTTGATATACTGACGTCATGATAATCCTTAAACTAACTAAAACTAATTACAGTAAGGTTTTAAGGTTTGCGGTTAATTCCTTAAAAAAAGGAAAGACCGTGGTCTACCCAACAGACACGTCGTATGGTTTGGCTGCTTTAATTTCAAACAAAGTAGCGATTACAAAGCTTTACAAAATTAAAGAGCGGGGTTTTAATAAACCAGTTCATATTTTTGTTGCTTCAGTTTCTGTTGCTAAAAAATATGTTCAGTGGAACGGTGTTGCAGAAAAATTAGCAAAAAGGTTTCTTCCTGGACCATTTTCAATGGCGCTGTCTTTGAAATCAAAAAATAAAGTACTTAAAAAGTTAACTGCAGGTACTGGATATTTGGGAATCCGTATTGCTAAGAATAACTTTGCTTTAGATCTTGCAAAAAAAGCAGGGCCAATCACTGCAACAAGCGCTAATCTTGCTTCAGCAAAGGGAGGTTTTGATTCATATTCTTCTAAAGATCTCCTTAAGCAATTTAGCGACAAAAAACACAAACCTGATATAATTATAGATGCAGGGAAGCTTAAGAAAGTTAAGCCTTCAACCTTTGTAAAACTATCAACAAAAGGCCAAGGAAACCAGCAGGAAGTTGATTTAGAGGTTTTAAGGGCAGGACCGATTTCAGAGAAACAAATATTTGCAGCGTTAAAATAATTGGAGATTTTTAAAATGAGCTAATTCTTAAAAAACAGAAAAGAAAGACATACAAAGAACCACAAGATTTTTAATTTTAAAATCCAATGAACTATTCAAACATTCAAAAACAAGACCCAGTCTTGTACGAAATAATCAAAGAAGAAGAAAAAAGACAGAAGCAAGGCTTAGAGTTAATTGCTTCTGAGAATTATGTTTCTGAAGCTGTATTAGAAGCAATGGGAAGTATTTTAACAAACAAGTATTCAGAAGGATACCCTGGTAAAAGATATTACGGCGGTAATGAAATAATAGATAAAGCGGAAACTTTAGCCATTGATCGTGCCAAAGAGCTTTTTGGTGCAGAACACGTTAACGTTCAACCACTTTCAGGAGGTCCTGCTAACATTGCTGTTTACTTTGCGCTTTTGCAACCAGGGGACAAGGTGCTCGGTCTTTCTCTAGACCAAGGCGGACATTTAACCCATGGTCATCCAATGAATTTTTCGGGAAAACTTTTCAATATCATTCCATACACAGTAAACAAAGAAACAGAAGAAGTTGATATGGACGAGGTTGAAAGAATTGCTTTAGCAGAAAAACCAAAAATGATAATTGCAGGATTTTCTGCATATTCCAGAACTTTAGACTGGAAAAGATTCAAAGAAATAGCGGATAAAATTGGGGCATATACTTTTGCAGATATTGCACATATCTCAGGCTTGATTGCAGGAAAACAACTTGATAGCCCGGTGCCATATTTTGATGTTGTTTCAACAACAACGCATAAGACTCTGCGTGGTCCACGAGGCGCAATAATCATGTGTAAAGAACAGTTTGCATCAGCAATAGACAAAGCAGTGTTTCCAGGAGTTCAAGGTGGTCCACATGATCACATTAATGCTGCTAAAGCTATTGCTTTTGCTGAAGCTCTAAAACCAGAGTATCAAACATACACCAAACAGATAATTATAAATGCAAAGAGATTAGCAGCAAAGCTTTCAGAAAAAGGGTATCGCATTGTTTCAGGTGGTACTGATAATCATCTGATGTTGGTGGATGTATTTGGTAGTAAGGGTGTCACTGGCAAAGAAGCAGAGAAAGTTTTAGAACAAGTTGGTATTTCTGTTAACAAAAATATGGTGCCGTATGATCAAAGAAAACCAATGGACCCATCAGGAATTCGTTTAGGTACTCCTGCTTTAACAACCAGAGGTATGCAAGAGGTTGAGATGGATGTTGTTGCAGACTTAATTGATCGAGCAATTGCAAACAGAAACGATCAAGCAAAGCTTGATGAGGTTAAACAAGCAGTTATTGATTTTAGTTTAAAGTTTCCGGTTCCAGGAATAGCCTAGATTTAAAAAACGCTGCATCTACTGCAGCGTTTTTCTTTACCCAAAGAAGATTATCGCAAAGATAATAACCAGAAGTATTCTGTACCAACCAAAAGCACTGAAGGTGTTCTTCTGAATATATGCGATGAAAAATTTAATAGCCAAAATCGCAGTTATGAAAGAAACAATTAATCCAACTGACAAAACTTTCCAATCGCTATGAGTGAAGGCATTCATGTTCTTGTAAATATCTAAGCCAGTTGCTGCAACCATAGTTGGTACTGCAAGCAAAAAAGAAAACTCCACTATTGCTTTTCTTTTGACTCCCCAGAGCATACCCCCGATTATAGTTGCTGCAGAACGGGAAACCCCTGGGATCACAGCTAGTGATTGAAATAAACCTACAACAAAGGATTGTTTGTAGGATATTTCGCTTAAACTAGAATCTTCGGATTCATTTAAGGCAATGCGTTTTGCAAAAACTCTCTCAAAGACGATTAATAAAATACCACCCAGAGCAAGGGTCCAGAGCACAACAACAGTATTACCGATCAGATATCCTTTAATGAATTTGTAAAGCAAAAGACCAATGATTGCAGTTGGAACAAAAGCAACAAAAAGCTTTTTAATCATTGACCACTTAAAGAGATCTTTGTAATACAAGAAAACAACAGAAAGGATAGCACCCATTTGAATAATGATCTCAAAGCTTTTGTTGAACTCGCTTTGAACCAGGTGCATTAAATCTGAAGCGAGGATTAAATGAGCGGTTGAGGAGATTGGAAGAAACTCAGTAAGCCCTTCAACAATCCCTAAAATGGTTGCGTGTATATATGACATATTTGAATTATATATGTTTTACAAACACAGAACAATATGATAAAATCAGGGAGTAATTTTCGAGCCGGTGTGGCGGAACTGGCATACGCGCACGACTCAAAATCGTGTGAGGTTACCCTCATGTGGGTTCAACTCCCACCACCGGCACCAGAGAATATAAATACAAAAATGTTTGATACTGATAATCAAAATTTAAATACACAGGCTGCAAATCCGACTCCAACCCAAAATCAGGAGTCTAACGGGACGCAGTCTTTTTCGTTGCCTGAAATTCATAAAGACCCTGAATTAACGGAGCGTATCTCATATTCAGACGCCTCAGTACAGGAAGTTCCGATAGAAGATATAGTTGCAAACCCTTTTCAACCAAGAAAGGTTTTTAACCAAGAGCATCTCCAAGAGCTTGCTGATTCCATCAAAGAACATGGTGTCATCCAACCCTTGGTTGTTAACAAAACTCCTTCAGGTTATGAGCTTGTCGTGGGTGAGCGAAGATTTCGTGCTTCTCAGCTTGCTGGTTTAAAAAAGGTCCCTGTAATTATTAAACAGGGTATGGCAGATCAGACCAAGCTTGAAGTTGCTTTAATAGAAAACATTCAAAGACAGGAATTAAACCCGATTGAGGAAGCGCAAGCATACCAGAAGTTAATGGATAACTTTGGTTTAACTCAAGAAAAGGTTGCTCAAAAAGTCGGTAAATCAAGACCTGCAATTGCAAACACAGTTCGTTTGTTGAACCTTCCAGCCGAAATTCAAAGAGCAATCATTGAAGGAAAGATATCAGAAGGGCATGCCAGAGCAATACTAGGACTTGCTGGTATGGAAAGACAACTTGCGCTTTACAAAATGATCGTTGATCAAGGATTAAATGTGCGTCAGGTTGAAGCAAAGGTTCGTGAATTGATGGCACGTCCAAGACTAGAAGCAGCTGGTCCTGATCCAAATACTCTTGCTTGGGAAAATGAACTTAGAAGCAAACTCGGAACTAAAGTAAAGATAGAAAAGAAAGGCCGTGGTGGAAAGATAATGATTGAATTCTTTTCTGAAGAAGAATTACATGATTTAATGGACAAGATTGCTAACAACAAAAAAGATAGCACAGAATACTTTACAGTATAATTTAAAGCCCCGAAGAAATTCGGGGCTTTAAAACAGGTCACGGAAACGAACCTTACCAATACAATCGTATTTAATTTAATCCGACCTGTCAATTATGGAGATGGTGGGACTCGAACCCACAAGAACAAATTGATAAGGTTCGTTACTCGCGAACCTGCCATCCCCAGATCAGGATTTTCTTTTCCTGATATTAATACTCTAAAATGATTAACTTTTCGTTAAGAAAAGATTAAAATGAAAAATCCCCCGAAATGGGGGATTTAAATTGCAGTATAGGTTTAGACAGTTGCTTTAGCTAATCTCTTTGATTTAGTTTTAATACAGCTTGTGCAAGCCTTTACTCTCTGACCTTCGTGCTTAGTCCATTGTAAGTTTGGTAATAGTCTTTTTATGGAAGCTCGCATGGAGTGGCTGCGCTTGATTGTCTTGGAATATCCTTTACCGCAGATTGCGCACATTCTTGGCATATATCTTCTAGATGTTTTAATAACTTCGGTATATTAACATGTTTTGGTATAATAATCAAGCATTGATAAATAATTAAAGAACATGGATTTAATCATATCACTGGCTATTCTTTTGTTTTCCGCAATATTGCATGAGATTGCGCATGGTTCGGTTGCTGAGTATTTTGGCGATGATACTGCTCGGGCCATGGGTAGAATTACGATAAACCCGCTGGTACATTTAGACTTGTACTTTAGTTTTTTAATCCCGATTGTTTTGTACATGTCAGGCTCTCCTATAATCTTTGGAGCAGCAAAACCAGTTCCTGTTAACTACAATAACTTAAGGAATTTTCGCTGGGGTGTTTTCTGGGTTTCAATTGCCGGTATTTTAACAAACCTTTTTCTGGCTATGATCTTTGCACTTTTTGTTAGAGTGCTGCCTTTGCCTGAAACTGTTCAGTCTATCTTCATTTTAGTTGCTCAGATTAACATTCTTTTAGCAGTCATTAACATGATTCCAATACCACCAATAGATGGATCAAAAGTGTTGGCAGCACTCTTTGGAGAAAGTGCAATAAATTGGATTATGAACATTGAGATGCGAGGTCTTGCAGGAATCTTGCCTTTTTTAATCTTAATCTATCTTCTCTTTTTCACTGGTGCATTTCAGCACTTGATGATGCCAATTATAGGTTTTTTCTTTAGAATTTTTGGAATCACTTAGTATTTAAAAACGTTGCGGCCCACTGTTTCCAGCGGGCCTTGTTGTTTGTATTGCGTGGCGGTCAATCCGCTGCGCGTGGGGGGAGCTTCGCGCTCAGCACTCCTTCGTTGAAGGTGACGTCCGTCACCGGACGCCAGTCGATGTGATTTGCCAGCGCCAGGAGCGGGCCAGCAAATTCCGGATGAAAGCTCCGGAGACCGAAAAGGCAATGCGTTTTCGGTGCCGTGCCACTCAGGGCACGGAAGAGGTCACTGAGAAGCTTCTCTCTGTTTCTCACTGACCCATCGACCTTCACTTCCAGGAGACCGTCTGGGGTCTCGGTGAAAGTGAATTGATCACTCGCAAACAAAGCTCTTCCTACCATGGGCCCCCCTGTATGGTTGTCGTGCTGTTTTCTGCTATCCCATGCATTGTATACTAAGAAACAAAAAAGACAAATAGGGTTTTTGAGGGCTTTGACATTTTGCTTGGATGGTCGTATAATTAGACACGTATATCATTTCGATATCAATTAATTAATCACTAAATACGGAGTAACCCATCGCACGGGTGAAAGAGCAGTGAGGTTCCAATCCCACGCCACCGTCTTTAGAAAGGATAAGCAGAGTGCCTACAATAAATCAGTTGGTGCGTAGAAGACGCACCCCGCTCAAGAGCAAATCCAAAACTCCTGCTCTAGAACGACGTATTAACGTAATAAAGGGACAGACCGTATGGCGTCCAAGCCCTTTTATGCGTGGAGTTTGTCTAAAGGTATATACAACCACACCAAAGAAACCAAACTCAGCTTTGCGTAAGATTGCAAAGGTTCGTTTGACTAATGGTATGGAAGTCTTAGCCTACATCCCTGGAATCGGACATAACTTGCAGGAACACTCTGTGGTTATGATTCGTGGTGGAAGAGTTAAAGATCTTCCTGGTGTTAGATATCACATTGTTCGAGGAAAACTCGACACTCTTGGCGTTGATGGTCGTAAACGCAGCAGAAGTAAATATGGAGTAAAGAAATCATAAACTTATGCCAAGAAAAGCACGTTCAGTAAATCGCCATCCAGCAAATCCCGATCCAATGTTCGGTAATGCTAAATATGGTAAATTCATAAACTATCTCATGCAACGCGGAAAGAAAAATGTTGCTCAAAAGATTTTCTACATGGCGTTAGAAGAAGTTTCAAAGAAAATGTCTACTGCAGAACAACCAGTTGAAGGCAAGCAAATCTTTGAACAAGCATTAAGAAATATTTCTCCGCTTGTTGAAGTCAAAGGCCGCAGAATCGGTGGTGCAAACTACCAGGTGCCTATGGAAGTTGTTGAACCACGAAAAACCGCTATTGGTATGAAGTGGTTGATTGCAGCAGCTCAATCCAGAAAAGGCGCACCAATGCATGAAAAACTTGCTGCTGAAATAATGGACGGATACAACAAGATTGGGGCAGCAATAAAGAAGCGTGAAGATACGCACAGAATGGCTGAAGCAAACAAAGCTTTTGCGCATTTTGCTAAATTCCAAAGAAGATAACATATAAATAAATGCCTAGAGAATATTCAATCGAAAAAACTAGAAATATCGGTATTATCGCGCACATTGATGCCGGTAAAACCACAATCACTGAAGGAATCTTGTATCAGACTGGTGTGACACATAACATTGGTGCAGTGCACGAAGGTGAAACTGTTACTGACTGGATGGAACAAGAAAGAGAACGCGGTATTACTATTACTGCTGCTGCTGTTACTTGTTACTGGAAAGGCAACAAGATTAACATCATTGATACCCCAGGACACGTTGACTTCACTGTTGAAGTAGAGCGTTCTTTGCGTGTCTTAGATGGTGCTTGTGTCATTTTTGACGGCAAGATGGGTGTAGAACCTCAATCTGAAACAGTCTGGAGACAAGCTGATAAATATGGGGTTCCAAGAATTTGTTTCATCAACAAAATCAACCAAACTGGCGGGGACTTCTACAAGTCACTTGATTCAATTCATAAACGTCTTTCACCAAATGCTTATCCAATTCAATTACCAATAGGTTTTGAAAAAGATATAAACGGTGTAGTTGATTTGATAAAAATGAAAGCATACACCTACACTGATTTTCACGATAAGAGTTTAGTTGAAAGCGAAATCCCTGCTGAAATGCTTGAGAAAGCAAAACAGTACAGACACCAGCTCATTGAAAAACTTGTTGAGTCAGATGATACATTAATGGAAAAGTATCTTTCTGGTGCAGAACTTTCAGAAACTGAAATCTTAACAGGATTGCGTAAAGCAATTATTGCTGGAAATATGTATGCTGTTTTAGGTGGAGATGGTCGTGGTGTCATTGTGCATAAACTATTAGATGCAGTTACGGACTTTTTGCCATCACCTATGGAAAAATCACACATCATCGGTGTTAATCCAAAGGTTAAAGAAGCTGACGTAGAAGCAGCTGATAAGATTATCAGACAACCAAGCGACGAAGAACCATTTACAGCACTGGCTTTCAAAATTGCAACTGACCCGTTCGTTGGAAAACTAGCATTCTTTAGAGTTTACTCAGGTAAACTTGCTGCTGGTTCATATGTCTTAAACACTCGTTCAGGAAACAAAGAACGTGTTGGTCGTATTGTTTTGATGAAAGCAAATGATCGAGAAGACGTTAAAGAAGTATATGCTGGAGACATTGCTGCATTAGTCGGACCTAAAGATACATTCACCGGTGATACACTCTGTGATGTTGATCATCCAATTAGATTAGAAAGCATTAAGTTTGCAGAACCAGTCATTTCCATGGCTATTGAGCCAAAGACTAAAGCAGACCAAGAAAAAATGGGTATTGCTTTAAACAAACTTGGTGAAGAAGATCCAACATTCCATATTAAAGGCGATGAAGAAACCGGTCAGACAATTATCTCAGGTATGGGTGAGTTACACCTTGAAATCATTGTTGATCGTATGAAGCGTGAATTTAAAGTTGAAGCTAACGTTGGTAAACCACAGGTTGCTTACAAAGAAAAATTCAAGAAAGTCATTGAATCAGAAGGTAAGTTCATTAAACAATCTGGTGGTAAGGGACAATATGGTCATTGCTGGATTCGTTTGGAACCAAAAGAACCAGGTTCAGGATTTACTTTTGAATCAGAGGTTGTTGGTGGATCTATTCCAAGAGAGTTCATTGCTCCAATTGAAAAAGGAGTTAAAGAGGCTGCTGAAAACGGTGTCATTGCTGGTTTCCCAGTTATTGATTTCCACTGTGCAGTCTACGATGGTTCATACCATGATGTTGACTCTTCTGAAGTCGCTTTTAAAATTGCAGCTTCAAAAGCTTTCCAAGATGGTGTCAAGAAAGCAGATCCAATTCTGCTTGAACCAATCATGAAAGTTGAAGTAACAATTCCAGATTCTTTCATGGGTGATGTCATTGGAGACATCAACTCTAAACGTGGACAAGTCAAAGAAATGAATGATCGTGGAAACTTAAAGATTGTTGATGCCTTTGTACCACTTGCTGAAATGTTTGGTTACGCAACAGCATTGCGTTCCATGACCCAAGGTCAAGGAAATTATGCCATGGAATTTGATCACTACGATGAAGTTCCAAAGAACGTAGCTTCCGGAATCATTGAAGCAAGAGCATCTATTAATGCTCGTAAGGGTCAAATCTAAAAACTTTTAGAAAAGAAAAAGAGCCGACAGACGCAGATGCTGCGCTTGTCGGCTTTTTCTTTGCCCGCATTATCAAAAAAAGACGGTCTTTTGTCAATTTGCAGGGAAAAGCTCTTAGGCATAGAATATGCCCATGGATAACCTTAAGAAACTAATTGATATATCAAAAGCAGACGGGGGTAAGTTTTTCGTAATTGACGAGCAGGGCAACCCAGTCCTAGTAATTATGGGTATTGATGAGTATGAAAAAGTATTGTTAAAAAAGGTTCAAAACCAGCTTGAAGACATTGAAGAGATTAACCAGAAGATTATCCAAGCGCAAAAACAAGGAGATCAAACTCAAAATGAAAGACAGGCAGCACATGAAGAGTTGGTTTCTGAGGTTATTGATTCAACCTTTTCATTTGAACCAGAGGAAGTTTCTTCAGACATGCAAAACAGAGCTGAGTTAGAAGATATTTAAATTATGCGTTTTGAACAGAATATTGTATAATTAAAAGGTAATTAATATATACTCCATGTCCAATACACATGGGCCGGAGCATCAGCCACAAGCTGCACCGGACAATCATCCTGAAACAAACGACAATCAAAGAACAGAGATACCAGAAGACCTGGATATTAATAACCAGCCGGGGTTTTTTGAACGGGTCAGGAATAACACACGGGAGTTTGTTGGTTCTGTAAAAACAACAGCTCGTATTGGTACTGTTGAGCGTTTGCAGACCTGGTGGAATGATAATAGGTACAGAAAACAAGATCAAAAAGCAGATCAGCTATCTTCAGAATACGAAAGCCGAAACAGAGAAATACATGCTTTAGAGGAACGTGTCAGACGACAAGATGTTGTTGAAGCAGACATGCAACTTACCTTTGGAGTAAGAGCTGAACATTCCAAGAAATTTCAAAAAGATCGTCAGACCTTGATAAACAGGATTGAACAGGCTAAAAACGAAAGAGAAATAGCGAGGTTAAATCTAGAAAGTGTTAATTACAAAAAGCGAGTTTACGAGAAAAAGAATAAAGATATTGCACATGAAGTTGTTGCTCGCGTAAACGAACACCTACAGCCTTTGGAAACAAGAATGGCTGTGATGACAGCAAGAAAACAACAACTTGATTCTGAAATATCAACATTTAAAACAAGTATTGAACAAGCAGAGGCTATGCTTGCGGAAGTTCGAAAGGTTCATTCCCAGGCGGAGTTTGATTTTGATAAAGACGCATACAGAGAAGAGTTACGAGATTTAGAATTACAACTCAGAGACTACAACAGAAACTTAGACCAAAGAGTTAAAGAGTCTGAACGTTTAGAAAAATCTTTAGAGCTCATAGCTAAGAAGGTTGTTGCTTGGCAAGGACGACGTGGTCAATATGAGCAAGTTTTAGCTCGTCAATCCAAATATCATCAAAAAGATGTTGATGAAGAAAAGATGCAAGATGTCAGAGCCAGGTTACAAGGATTAACCCCTGAAGAAAGAGAACAACTAAGAAACAAAGGTAAAATTGATCCTGAAAAAATGTTGAAGCTTTGGAATGCCCTTTTTGGAAGTAAGTTAAAAATATCCTCTAAACTTTTTAATTCTTTTGTCAGCCCTCAACAAAGACAAGAAGGTATTAACCACAGAACCTTCAGAAGGATAGTTGAGGAACTTACTAACCAAAAAATTTCAGAGAGCGATTGGGATATTTTTGCAGATGAAGCCATAAAACTATCGGAAGCAAAACAGATCAAGCCTGTAGAAGCACCTGCACAATCAGTGACTGGAGAACATCTAGAAGAGGAAGCTTCCGATGTTGTTATTGAACCAGCAGGGGAAATGCCAGAACCAGCTACCCCACAAGGTCAATCAGGGGAAACAGATGTTGAAGATGCGATTGTTGTCCCAGAAGAAGCCTCTGAAGAAGAAGGAAGTACTGATAGAGAGCTTGAACCAATTGAACGAAAGTTAAGGAGATTTAATTATCAAGGTTTTGGTATTAGGCAGCTTGTTGCTGCTTGGAATGAAAGGTTCTCAAAAGAATTCGCTTTAGATCCAAAAGCATTTGAAGAAGATGCGGAATCAATGTTTCCTGACAGGAAAAACAAAAAGCTTTTAACAATGCGTGATTTTAAAAATATTGTTGAGAATCAGTTTGCACATTTAACTTCTGGAGCCGTTGGTGCTAGGAAAGAAGAGATCGAAGCATTTAAAGAAAGCATAGAAAAATTTAGGGCAGCATTCATTGAAAACCAAATTGGTAAACTAGACGGTTACGCAGACCCCGAAAGCGCAGAGTTTTATGATCAAGAAACAGAGATTGCAAGTTTGTGTGATCTTTGGAACGATCTTTCAGATGATGCTGATGATGAAGTTACACCAGAGAAATTAAAAGATTTTGAGCCGAATGTTTTAGCAGAAGGTAAAACTACTTTAGATACTGGAACTTTCTTGGAAGCAGTTGGTAGTTACAGAAAGAAAACTTTGCCTCGTTACGACAAGAACAAAGAGAAAAAGACCACAGGTTGGTTTAGTAGATTTTTAATAAGGCGATGGGGTTTAAAAAAGAAAAAATAATATGAATATTACAGTTACAGAATTAAATAATATTGGTACAAATTTGCAACAGGCAAACGCGCAGTTTATGCAAAAGACCGCCCAGCTAATTGATGACTTAGATAAGGGGATTAGAGAATCAGATGTTGGTTTAGCAGCTTTAAGCAAAGAAATGCAGCATACTGAGGCCTGGGCTGATCGTGAAATAGACGAGGCGGTTTCTGAGCTAAATTAACCGAATTCCACAGCTGTGGACAAATCTCTTAGTTTTGACAAAACAGGGCATATTTGTTAATATCTTTACGCGTTATACATAACGCGTAATTTTATTTCCCCAAAAAATAATTAATTGTAATGCCCTGGAGAGCAGAAAATGCTCGGGCAGTAAAGGAAAGCACAATGGCAGAAGGAAAGTTTGAACGTAATAAGGTGCACGTCAACGTCGGAACCATTGGTCACGTCGACCACGGTAAGACTACTTTGACTGCAGCTATTACTACAGTTCTTGCCAAATCAGGCAAGGCTAAAGCTCGTGCATATGACAGCATTGACAATGCTCCAGAAGAAAAGGCACGTGGTATTACTATTAACACCTCTCACGCAGAATACGAATCTGATAAGAGACACTATGCTCACGTTGACTGTCCAGGACACGCTGACTATGTTAAAAACATGATCACTGGTGCTGCGCAGATGGATGGCGCTATCTTGGTTGTTTCTGCAACTGATGGTCCAATGCCTCAGACAAGAGAGCACATTTTGCTTGCATACCAGGTTGGTGTGCCACACATTGTTGTTTACATGAACAAGTGCGATATGGTCCAGGACAAGGAATTGCTTGACTTGGTTGAAGAAGAAATCCGCGACCTTTTGACCAAATACGAATTTCCGGGCAAAGACACCCCGATTATCCGCGGCTCGGCTTTGAAAGCTTTGGAAGGCGACACATCAGAAATGGGTGAGCCATCTATTATGAAGCTTGTTGAAGCCTTGGATACATACATCCCAGACCCAGTTAGACAAACAGACAAGCCATTCTTAATGCCTATTGAAGATATCTTCTCAATTGAAGGCCGTGGAACTGTTGTTACCGGTAGAATTGAGAGAGGTATGATCAAGATTGGTGAAGAAATTGAAATTGTTGGTATTCGACCAACAGCAAAAACTACAGTTACTGGTATTGAAATGTTCAACAAACAGTTGGATGAAGGTCAAGCTGGTGACAATGCTGGTATTTTGCTCCGCGGTACTAAGAAAGATGAAGTTGAACGCGGTCAGGTTTTAGCAAAGCCAGGATCTGTTACTCCACACTCTGAATTTGAAGGTGAAGTATACATCTTAACCAAAGAAGAAGGTGGTAGACACACCCCATTCTTTAAGGGTTACAAGCCACAGTTCTACATCAGAACAACTGACGTAACTGGTGAAGTTATTTTGCCAGAGGGTCAGGAAATGGTAATGCCTGGTGACACAGTTAAGATCAATGTTAAATTGATCACTCCTGTAGCCTTGGAAGACAAGCTCCGCTTCGCTATTCGCGAAGGTGGCCACACTGTTGGTGCAGGTGTTGTAACAAAAATCACTAAGTAGTCATATTTAGGAAAGAGACCCCTTGTTTTTAAGGGGTCTCTTTTAAAGCCTTATGCATCAAGACTTTCAACCAAAAGCAGACATGGACAGAGAGCTTAGCAAAACCCCAGCCTTGAAAGCTGAGCTTGAGATTAGTGATGCAGTAGCGAGTTGGGAGAAAAACGAGGATTTAGCTCGATTGGTTGAAGCTTTAACGCTATCTGATTACCCACTCATGTACTTGGAATCTTTCGTTCTCAAGCATGCCCAAGAGCACCCAGATGAGGAAGAAATCAATACAAATGGGTTTACCTATCATGAAATGCCTGGAATCCCATATTTAGAGCTCATTTTAGACCAAAACAAGCAGGTTATAGGTGCTAGAAAAAAGACCCCAAGAATGGTTTCCTAAGGTAATTTTTGAAACCTTTGACAAAATCAAGGCTTTAGTTTAAAATAAGCAAGTAATTAATCAACTAATCCCGCAACTTAACACATCTAAAATGGACGCTTCTAAGAGCAAGATCAGAATAAAGATCAAAGCATACGACCACAAATTGATTGATCAGTCTGCAAAACAGATTGTAGACACCGCAAAGAGAAGCGGAGCAACTATCACCGGTCCTATTCCTTTGCCAACAGAAAAAACCAAGTATACAGTACTTCGTTCAACTTTTGTGCACAAGGATAGCCGAGAACAGTTTGAGATGCGTGTTCATAAGAGATTAATTGATATTACAGATCCAACACCTAAAACAGTAGATTCACTAACAAATTTGAATCTTCCAGCAGGAGTAGATGTTGAGATAAAGATGAATTAGATTGTTTAGAGCCTAAAAAGGCAAAAGCAAATAGAATGAGTTGTTACAGAATAGTTCCTAAATAAGGATAACTTCTGAACCAACAAAATTCTAAGAGAAGATTAAAAACTTTCCCCGCAGCTTAAAAAGCTGCATCACAACGAAAACACTTTAAAGAACCAAGACGGTTCGTTTGCCAGATATCAACAATAGTTGATATCTCTGGCCAAGTGGCTCGTCTTGGTTTTTTGTTTAAAACAATGAAGTTCACAATCGCAAAAAAATTAAACATGTCTTCACACTTCCTAGAATCAGGCTTGGTTATACCTGTAACCATCCTGCATGCTGGGCCTGTTACCGTTACTCAGATTAAGAACAAAGAAAAGGATAAATACGAAGCAGTTCAGGTTGGTTATGGAAAAAAGAAGAATCATTCCAAAGCATTAGCCGGTCATTTCAAAGGACTAGGTAATTTTGCTGTTGTTAAAGAGTTTAAAGTTAAAGATCTTGCTCAGTTTGAAGTAGGTAAGAAAATTGATATTACTGATTTCCAAGTAGGCGAGATGGTAAATGTAACCGGCATTATGAAAGGCCGTGGTTTTGCTGGTGCAATCAAAAGACACGGTTTCGGTGGTATGCCTGCATCTCACGGACATGACAAGCCACGCGCTGTAGGTTCCATTGGTCAGCGTTTCCCACAACACGTTCGTAAAGGTTTAAGAATGGCCGGAAGAATGGGTGGAGTTGGTGTTACTGTAAAGAACTTGCAAATTATTGATGTTGATCCAAAGAGACACTTAATCGCTGTAAGCGGAGCTGTTCCTGGACACAGAAATGGTCTTGTTGAAATTGTTTCAACAGGAAAGATTAAGGATTTGGAAGTTAAGAAAGTCGAAAAGAAAGAGAAGAAGAAATAGCATATGAAGACTACAGTATATAACCAGAAACTAGAGCAAACAGGAGAATTGGAATTAAATCCAGCGATCTTTGAAATTACCCCAGTTGTTGAATTGATGCAGCTAGCTGTTAGAATTCAACTTGCTAATGCCCGCCAGGGTTCTGCAAACACCAAGACTCGCGGAGAAGTTCGCGGTGGTGGAAAGAAACCATGGAAACAAAAGGGTACTGGTAATGCCAGAGCTGGATCTATCAGATCCCCAATTTGGAGACACGGTGGTATTACTTTCGGACCTCGTGCAAACCGCAATCATGAAATGAAGATGAACCAGAAGCAATGGAGAAAAGCATTGTATATGACTCTTTCTGACAAAGCAGCTGAGAAAAACTTTTTGGTTTTTTCAGAATTAGAAATGAAAGCCCCTAAGACTAAAGAGATGAGCGCATGGGTAAGCAATATTTCAAAGAATATCGCAAAGAGCGCAAAGAAATTCTTGTTGGTCATTCCAAAGAATAACGAAGCAATCGTTAAGTCAGCGAACAATCTAAAGAACGTTAAGGTTATCTTTGCAAACAGCTTAAATGTTGTTGATATTATGAACTCTGATGCAGTCCTAGCAACCCAAGGATCCCTACCTATCATTGAGAAGACTTACTTAAAGTAATTTAAAAGCCATGGCTATATTTTCAAAAAGCAAAACTGAAAAAGAAGCAAACAAGCCAGCAGAGGCTGATTTGAAAGTGTCTGAAACCAAGGCTGTAAAGTCCAAAGAAAATACCGGTGATGCTTACAAGGTTTTAGTTAAGCCTTTAGTAACAGAAAAAAGCTTTAAAGGTATGGCAAAGGGTCAGTATGTTTTTAAAGTAAGCAAAAAGGCAAACAAGATTTCAGTTAGAAACGCAGTTGAAAAAGTCTATGATGTTAAAGTTGTGCGCGTGAACATTATTAGTGTTCATGGCAAAGCAATAGCTCGAGGAAAAATTGCAGGTCGTACTTCAGATTGGAAAAAGGCAATCGTAACATTAAGACCAGGGCAGACAATCCCTCAGGCTAATTAAGCTTTAGATAACTTAAAGAATATGGCAGTTAAACTCTACAAACCAACAAGCAATGGACGCAGAATACATTCAGTAACTGATTACTCTGTTTTGAACAAGCGCGCAAAGACTCCAAAGAATCTGATGCTTTCAAAATCAAAGAGCGGTGGCAGAAATTTTTCTGGAAAGATCACAGTAAGACACAGAGGCGGCGGTTTCAAAAAAATCGTTAGACTAGTTGATTATTCTCGTGCTGACAAAATGGATATTCCAGCAAAGGTTTTAAGCGTTGAATACGCACCGGGAAGATCTTCTTTCATTTCTCTGCTTTCATACAAAGATGGTGAAAAGAGATTTATCATCACTCCACATGGCTTAAAAGTCGGTCAGACAGTTATTACTTCAGCAAAAGCAGAACCTCAGGTTGGTAACAGAATGTTAATAAAGAATATTCCATCAGGTTCATTTGTACATGACGTTGAGTTGATCCCTGGAAAAAAGGGTGCAGTTGCTAGAAGCGCAGGTAGCTACGCAATTTTACAAACAGTTGAAGATGGTCATGCTTTACTTAAGATGCCAAGCGGAGAGATTCGTAAGGTTTCAGAAAATAGCTTGGCAACCATGGGTCAGGTTTCAAACACTGACTGGATGAATGTTAGAATCGGAAAAGCAGGCCGAGTTCGTTTGATGGGTAGAAGACCAGTTGTCAGAGGTAAAGCAATGAACCCTGTAGACCACCCACACGGTGGAGGAGAAGGTCATAACCCAATCGGTATGAAATATCCAAAGACTCCATGGGGCAAACATGCCATGGGTGTCAGAACCAGAGACAAGAAAAAGCCAAGCTCCAAGTTTATAGTTAAGAGAAGATACCAATAATATGTCACGATCACTTAAAAAAGGCGCATACATAGATGAGAGAATCTTAAAAAGATTGACCGGTGCAAAACCTGGCTCAAAGTTTAAGACCTGGTCTCGCGAGTCCACTATTTTTCCGGAAATGGTAGGCTTCACCTTTGAAGTGCACAATGGTAAGACCCACGTACCAGTATTTGTTACAGAGAACATGGTTGGTCACAAACTAGGTGAATTTTCTCCAACTCGTAAGTTCTTCAGACACGGTGGTAAGATGGCAAAAGAACAAGAAGCAGCGGCAGCACAAGCTGAAAAAGCAAAGATGCAAGCAGCAAAAGAACCGGAGAAAAAGAAATAACCCCACGCTTTAATATATATGGCAAAGAAGATTACAGAAAAAAAGAATACTCCTAAAACAGCTGAAGCACATGCTCGTTTTGTTAGAATGAGCCCACGCAAAGCACGTTTAGTCACAAACCTTGTTAAAAACATGTTTGCTTTAGATGCTTTAGTTCAGTTGCGCTTTGTAAACAAGAAAGCTGCTGCAATCATCGCTGATGTTATTAAATCAGCTGTTGCCAACGGAGCTAATAACTTTAAGTTAAAGAAAGAACACCTTTTCATTAAAAGCATTACTGTTGATGGTGGACCAAAACTAAAGCGTTACATGCCAAGAGCACAAGGCAGAGCTTCGGAATTAAGAAAACCTTTTAGTCATATTAATGTTCTTTTAGAGGAAAAAGCTGGAAAAGCAAGACATACTGTTGCAGGATTAGGTTTTGAGAAAAAAGAGAAGTCTGAAAAAACAAGTGAAGCAAAGACTTCTAAGGAAGAATTGGCAGAAGAAGTAAACAAGCCATCAACACGTAATCAAATTGATAAAGGGGAGCAGGATATTAAAAAAGGTACTGTTACCCAAAAGCGTAGACTATTTAATAGAAAGAGCGGAGTTTAATTAGAAATATATGGGACATAAAATTTCCCCAACAAGCTTAAGAATGAACATTACCGAGACCTGGAAATCCAGATGGTTTTCCAAGACTCACTTTGCACAGACTTTGCGCGAAGATGTCCGCATTCGTGAATACTTGAATACTCTCTTGAAAAAAGCAGGCTTGGTTAGAATTGATATTGAAAGATTAAACGACGGTGGAGTTACAGTAATCATTAAATCAACAAAGCCAGGCATGATCATCGGAAAAGGTGGTAATGGTATTGAAGATTTAAAAAAGAAGCTCAAAGTAAAGATTGGTTTAAAGAAAGACGTTAAAGTAAATATTGAAGAAGTCCGAGATATTAACTTACAATCCGCAGCTATTGCTCAAAACATTGCAGATTCTCTAGAAAAACGCGTTTCCTACAGAAGATTAATGAAGCAATCAATAGAACAGATCATGAATGCTGGAGCAAAGGGCGTAAAGATTGCAATTGGTGGACGTTTAGGTGGAGCCGAGATTGCTAGAACTGAATGGCTATCACAAGGAAAACTTCCGCTACACACACTTCGCGCTAATATTGATTTTGCAAGAGCTACAGCATTTACTACATACGGCACTGTTGGTGTTAAGGTTTGGATTAACAAAGGCGAGGTTTTTGAAAAACCCACCACCACTAGCGAAGCACATGCACCAAGACCAGCGTTTAGAGCTAAGCGAGAGACCAAGTAATATAGAATAACGATTATGATGATTCCAAAAAAACTTAAACACCGCAAACATCACCGCGGTCATACCAAAGGCAAAGCAATGGCAGGAAATGAGATTGCTTTTGGTGCCTATGCTTTAAAAGCATTTGAAAACTCTTGGATTACAGCAAGACAGATTGAAGCTGCTAGAAGAGCCATGACCAGATATATTCAAAGAGGTGGTAAAGTTTGGATCAGAGTTTTTTCAGACAAACCAGTTACAGTACACGGTAATGAATCTCCAATGGGAGGCGGAAAAGGTGCTGTTGACCATTTCGTGGCAGTTGTTAAACGCGGAAAGATTTTGTTTGAAATGGATGGAGTTCCATTGGAACTTGCTAAAGAAGCAATGCGCTTGGCATCATACAAGTTGCCGATCAAGACTAAGTTCATAACTAAGAATGACTAATATGGATATTAAAGAATTAAAAGCTAAGAATGACGTGGAATTGCAGAAGGATTTAATTGCACTTCAGGAACAGAGCAGAGAAATGCGTTTCAAGCTCAATTCCGGAGAGCTTAAGAATCATAGTGAACTGAGTAAAGTTAAGAAAACCATTGCAAGAATTTTAACAGTATTAAGACAGCGTTCTAACGAGTCAAAGTAATTTTAAACATATGGATCAAGCAAAAAGAACAAAAATTGGCACAGTGACTTCAGACAAGATGGATAAGACCGTTGTTGTTCGAGTTGACTCTTTAAAGCGTCACCCTAAATACAAGAAGAGCTATAAAGTTTCAAATAAGTTTAAAGCACATTCCGAGAATAATGAATATCACATTGGTGACAAGGTAGAGATTGAAGAAACCAAGCCAATGTCTAAGGATAAGCATTTTAAAGTAATCAGAAAGATCAGCTAAAAATATGTTACAAGTAAGATCATGGATAAAAATCGCAGATAACACCGGAGCAAAGATAGTTGCAGTCTTTTCAGTGAACGGTAAAAATGCCAGCCGCTATGCGCGTGTTGGTGATGTTATCGTTGGTTCTGTTAAAGAAGCAGCTCCAAAGGGTCAGGTTAAAAAAGGCGACAAAGTCTACGCGGTTATTGTCCGTACCAGAAAAGAAGTTCGCAGAAAAGATGGATCTTACATTCGTTTTGATGATAATGCAGGTGTTTTGGTAAGCAAAGACTCAGTAGAGCCAAAAGGCACTCGTATCTTTGGACCAATCCCAAGAGAGTTAAGAGATAAAGGGTTTTCTAAAATAATCAGCTTAGCACCAGAGGTAATTTAATATGTTTACAGTAATCAAGAACACCAATTTAAAGAAAGGCGATAACGTAGCGGTTTTAGCAGGTAAAGACAAGGGTAAAACCGGTAAGATCATTTCTGTTGATCGTAAAACCATGCGCGTAACCGTAGAAGCTATTAACATGCACACCAGATTTGAAAAAAAGCGCGGTGCCAAAGGTGGCCAAAAGGTTTCTTTCCCTGCCCCAATGTCAGCTTCAAAGTTAATTCTTGTTTGTCCAAACTGTGGCAAGGGAACAAGGATTGGTCATCAAATTTTGGAAAACGGAAAGAAACAGAGAATCTGCAAGAAATGTAAAAAAGCAATTTAAGCGATAAAGAACATATATGAATAGATTAAAGGATAAATACAATAAGCAGATTAGAAAAGAATTGCAGAGCAAGCTTGGCTTGACTAATGTTTTAGCCGTGCCACAAATTAAGAAAGTAGTGGTTAATGCAGGAGTTGGTAAAACCTTGAAAGATCCAAAGTCTTTGGAATCAATCATTGAAGATTTGAAAAAGATTACAGGTCAGCAACCAGTTAAAACCATGTCCCGTAAATCAATTGCTGGTTTTAAAATCAGAGAAAATCAGGTTGTTGGAGTTGCGGTAACATTACGTGGTGAAAGAATGTATGACTTCATTGATAAGCTGATAAGTATTGCTTTGCCTCGTGTTAGAGATTTCAGAGGTTTAAATATCAATGCTTTTGATGGACGTGGTAACTACAATATTGGTATTAGAGAACAGACAGTATTCCCAGAAATTTCAGAAGAAGGTTTAGAACATTCCTTTGGTTTTCAGATTACGATCGCAACAGATGCAGGTAATGATCAAAAAGGTCGAGAACTTTTAAAGAGCTTGGGTTTCCCATTTGCGGAAGCTGAGAAATAATTTAAATATATGGCAAAGAAATCGTTAATTGCAAAAGCATTAAGATCAAGAAAAAAGCCAAAGTATAAATCACGTGTTGTTAGACGCTGCTGGAAATGTGGCAGAAACCGTGGATATATGCGCGACTTTGATATGTGCAGAATTTGTTTCCGCGAGCTTGCTTCTAAAGGCGAGATCCCAGGTATTGTTAAGTCTTCTTGGTAAGGAATAATTTAAATATATGTTTACAGATCCAATTTCAGACATGTTAACTAGAATAAGAAACGGTGCAGCTGCCCACAAGACAGATGTTTTGATGCCGTATTCAAAGTTAAAACACAGCCTTGCTAATATCTTGGCCCGTGAGGGGTTCATTGCCGGAGTAGAAGTCATTGAAGGTTCTCTAAAGCAGCTTTCAGTAAAGATTAAGTATGCTTCAGACGGCGAAGCAGTAGTTACAGGGATTCAGAGAGTAAGCAAACCAGGTCAGAGAATCTATGTGCCAATGGACAGGATTCCTAGAACTAACGGTGGTTTGGGAGTAACCATTCTTTCAACATCCAAGGGTTTGATGACAGACAAAGAAGCTCGTAAGCAGAAGTACGGTGGAGAAGTAATTTGCCAAATTTGGTAAAGAAAATATTTAACACATATGTCACGTATAGGTAAAAAACCAGTTACAATTCCAAATGGCGTCAAAGCAGAACTAAAAGATCTTGTTTTGAAAGTTACCGGACCAAAAGGCAACTTAAGTGTTGTCATTCATCCAAAGGTTTTAGTCACAGTCTCTGAAAATGAAATCATTGTTGATGTACCAAACAAAGACAACAAACTTGAAAGATCCCTCTGGGGTCTAACCAGATCTTTGATTGCAAATGCAGTTTTAGGTGTTGTTTCAGGATTTGAAAAAAAACTTGAAATTAACGGGGTTGGTTACAGAGGATCCATTGCCGGCAAAACAATCACTTTGGCTTTAGGTTTTTCCCATCCAGTCATTGTTGAAGTTCCAGATGGATTAACTGCAACTATGGAAAAGAACGTCATTACAATTACAGGCATTGATAAACAGGCGGTTGGTGAATTTGCAGCAAAGGTTAGAGCTTTAAAGAAACCAGAACCATACAAAGGTAAGGGTATCAAGTATTCTGATGAAGTTGTCAGAAGAAAAGCTGGAAAAGTTGTTAAAGCAGTAGGTGGCAAATAATTTTAGAAATATATGAACAGACAAGAATTAAAAATAGCAAAAAGAGTAAGACGACACAAGCGTGTCAGAGCTAGACTTTCCGGTGATGCTAAGAGACCACGCTTAGTTGTTTTTCGTGCAAACCAGCATATTTATGCTCAGATAATTGATGATGCAAGCCAAAAGACCTTGGTCGCAGCCTCTTCCTTGGAACTAAAAACCAAAGGCAAGAAATCTGATCAGTCTGCAGAAGTTGGTACTGCAATAGCAAAGAAAGCATTAGCAAAAGATATTTCAGAGGTTGTTTTTGACCGCGGTGGATTTAAATATCATGGCAGAGTAAAAGCATTAGCAGATGCTGCAAGAGCAGCAGGATTAAAGTTTTAAATATATGGCAAGAGATAACAAAAGAGAAAGATCAAATAGAGAACCAATCAAGCGTGATTTTGAACAAAAGGTTGTTGAAATCAAGCGTGTTACTCGTGTGGTTGCTGGTGGTAAACGCATGCGTTTTAGAGCCTTAGTAGTCATTGGTGACAAAAAAGGTAAAGTTGGCATGGGTTTGAGAAAGGGAGTTGACGTTGCAGAATCAGTAAACAAAGCAGTCAATGCAGCAAAGAAAAACATGATTATGGTTCCTTTAACTAATGGCACTATTCCACATCAGATTAAATTAAAGTATAAATCAAGCAGAATTATTCTTCTACCAGCTCGTCCTGGTACTGGTATCATCGCTGGTGGTGCTTTAAGAAGCGTTTTGGATTTAGCAGGAGTTAAAAACATCTTAAGCAAAATGCTTGGTTCTTCTAACAAAGTAAACAACGTTAAAGCTGTTTTTGAAGCATTTAAGAAAATGAAAACATCTGATCAATTAAGAACTGCAAGAAAATAATTATATGGTTAAACTACACCAACTAAAAGTATACAAGGGTTCTACCAAGCGCAGAAAAGTTATAGGTCGCGGACTTGGTTCTGGACACGGCACATATTCTGGCAGAGGTGCTAAAGGACAAGGTTCTAGAAAAAGCGGAAATGTTCGCCCAGGATTTGAAGGCGGACGTCAGCCATTAATTAGACAGGCTCCTAAACTCCGTGGTTTCAAGAGCATTCATGGTGAAGCCTTTGCGGTTAAAGTATCCAGACTAAACAAGTTTGATAACGGAGACAAAGTAACAGCAGCATCCTTGTTTAAAATGGGTATTACCAGAGTTAGAGAACAGAAAGTAAAAATAGTTTTGGGTGGAGAGCTAAAAAAGAAAGTTGAAGTATTTGTACCAGTATCAGCTACTGCTAAAGCAGCAATTGAAAAGGCTGGCGGTAAAGTAAACGCGTAAATAGCGTTTCTTTGCTTTTGTGATAGAATAAACCTATGAATAAATTAGCTTTAATTTGGAAAACAAAAGACCTGCGCAACAAGATTTTGATCATGGTTGTTCTTTTAATCTTGACTCGTTTCTTAGCACACATCCCAATTCCAGGGTTGAGTGCTACATCACTACAGAATTTCTTTAACCAAAATCAGCTTTTCAACCTCTTAGATATTTTTTCAGGCGGTGGCCTATCTAACCTTTCCATTGCCATGCTTGGTGTTGGCCCATACATTACAGCATCCATTGTCATCCAACTTCTGACAGTTATCATTCCTTCCCTAACAGAGCTTCAAAAAGAGGGAGGCGAGGCAGGCAGAGCAAAATTAAGTCAGTACACCAGATATTTAACTGTTCCTTTAGCAGTCTTACAAGGCTACAGCACAATTCGCCTTTTCCAGTCAGCACAGGGCGGAGCAGCAATTGGTAGCTTAACTTCATTTCAATGGTTTGTAACCTTGATTGCTGTGGCTGTTGGTACAATTTTGCTGATGTGGCTTGGTGAGTTAATTACAGAATATGGTATTGGTAATGGTATTTCTTTAATTATTTTTGCCGGCATTGTTGCGAGATTACCTCGTGCTTTGCAACAAATGATCGCTTTGTATGATCCTTCTAAATTGCCAATGATCATTGCATTTATTGCCGCTGCTTTGTTAGTTATCGCAGCTGTAGTCTATGTTACAGAAGCGCAGCGCAATATTCCTGTTTCATATGCTAAGCGCATGACTGGAAACAAAACCTATGGTGGAGTCAGCACACACTTACCACTACGTGTTAATCAAGCCGGAGTTATCCCAATCATCTTTGCAATTTCTGTAATGCTTTTGCCAGGCTTAATAGCCAACTTCTTTTTGACTGCAAAAAGCGCGATGATTGCAAATGCCGCAAATTACATTGTTGAAATATTTAGAAACCAAACTTTTTACGCAATTCTGTACTTTGTTTTGGTCCTGCTATTTACCTTCCTTTACACCGCAATTGTTTTCAATCCCGATGAGATTTCAGAGAATATTCAAAAGAACGGTGGATTTGTCCCTGGTTTAAGACCTGGCAGGCAAACAGCTGAATATCTTTACAGAGTACTTAATCGTATTACGGTTTTTGGAGCAGTTTTCCTTGCTCTGATCGCGGTCTTGCCATATGTTTTTCAAGCATACACCAACACTCAAGCATTAACTTTGGGTGGTACTAGCTTGTTGATCGTTGTTTCAGTTGTCATTGAAACGATTAAATCAATTGAAGCACAGATGGTTATGCGGGATTACGAAACCATTTAAATATCAAAGCCGCTCGCAAGAGCGGTTTTTTAGATGTATAATAACTACAACATGAACACATCAACATACATATTCATCGGACCGCAAGGTTCAGGTAAAGGCACACAGGCTAAATTCTTAGTGCAGAAACTAGATGCAGAGTTTGTCGAGATGGGTGGGCTATTAAGAGAAATATCTAGTCAAGAAACAGAGTTTGGCAAACACGTTAAGGGATTAATAGACAACGGTATTCTTTTAACTGACTCTGATATTGAAAAGATTTTAACAGAAAAACTCTCTCAGGTTGATGCTGCTAAAAAAATCGTTTTTGACGGAGTTCCAAGAAGAATTGGACAAGCAGAGTTTTTGCTAAAGACTCTGTCAGAAGTTGGCAGGACTGATATTACTACAATCTATGTTAGTTTACCAAGGGAAGAAACTTTTAAAAGGCTAAGCTTAAGAAGAGTTTGTGAGGTTTGTAAGAGCCCCGCAATTTCAAACTCTGATCCAAATCAGGTTTGTGAGAAGTGTGGCGGCAAGCTAGTTATAAGAAAAGACGATACGCCTGAGGCAATAGGCAAGAGGCTTGATCTTTATGAAAATGAAACCTTACCAGTTGTTGATTTGCTTAAAAAAAGAACTAGATTAGTGGAAATAGACGGGGATCAACCAATTGAAAAAGTTCGAACAGACATTAATCAAGCACTAGGTCTTTAAAATGAAAGCACCTTTAAATATTATTCTTTTAGGTGATCCTGCAGCAGGCAAAGCAACTCAAGCAAAGTTTTTAATCTCAAAATATAAACTGCTGGACTTAGACATGGGTCAAGAAATGCGCCATATTTTAAATGGCAAGGGAAGCAAAGCCCTAAAAAAATCCTTAAAAGAAACAACTAACAAAGGTAAACTTGCTCCAACTACGATTGTTCGGGCTATACATAAAGAAAAGATATTAAAAGCACCTAAAAACAAAGGTATTCTTTTTGATGGCACACCTAAAATGATTGGTGAGGCAAAGCTTGTTTACAAATGGATGCAACAAGTTAAAAGAACTCCTGAAAATGTCATTGCTTTGTATTTACACATTCCAGAAAAAGAAGTTTTAAAGCGCGCTAAAAACAGAGTTGAATACTACAAAGGAAAGTTTTCTAAACGTCCTGATGATTCTTTTGATTCCTTAAATAACAGAGTTAAATATTACAGAAAAAATATTGCGCAAGTCGTTTCTTTTTTCAAGAGTAAATATAGCTACAAAGAGATTAATGGTTTAGGAACAAGGGCAGCAGTGCGCAAAAGAATTGATAGAGCCATAACAGAGATATTAAAAAATGCGTAAAACTGAAAAAGAAATAGAGAAAATAGCGGAAGGTGGAAAGATCTTGAACCGGATTTTGGAGCAAACAGCAAAACTTGCGCAACCCGGTGTTTCGACATGGCAGTTGAATAGCTTTGCAGAAGCAGAAATAACTAAAGCAGGTGGACGCCCGTCTTTCAAAGGCTATGGTCATAAGGGGCATTTATTTCCTGCAGGACTTTGCACTTCTGTAAATTCCGTGGTTGTGCACGGCGTGCCTTCAAAGAACCAGATTCTGAAAGAAGGAGACCTTCTTGGTTTAGATATTGGCATGGAATACAAAGGTTTGTACACAGACACTGCTATAACTGTTGCGGTTGGCAAGATCTCGCAAGAAGCACAAAGACTCCTTGATCTTACAAAAAAAGCCCTGGCCATTGGTATCGCAGAAGCAAAGATAGGTAACAGAGTTGGAGATATTGGTGCGGCTGTACAAAAGATAGCTGATGACAACAAGCTGGGTATAATTAGAGACTTGGTTGGACATGGTGTTGGACATGCAGTGCATGAAGAACCGCAAGTGCCCAACTATGGCAAAAAGGGAACAGGCCCTGAACTAACAGAAGGGTTAGTTATAGCCATTGAGCCAATGTTTACCTTAGGTACTGATGATATTTTCATTGAAGATGATGGCTGGACAGTGACTACCAGAGATGAAAGTTTGGCCGCGCATTTTGAACACACTGTAGCTATAACAAAAAATGGTCCTGTAATCCTTACTTAAAACCGTGCTTAAAATATGCTAAGATGTATAGCAAGGAGACGGTTTTATGCAAGAAGAAACAAAAGAAATATTAGAATCAAAAAGCATTAAAAAACTGGGCAATGGATTAATAATCTCCATTGTCTTAATTAGCATTTTAGCAGGCGCTTTTTCAGGTTTTGCCGGAGGAGTATATGCTACTAAAAGCAAACTCTTTGGATTAAACTCACAAACAAACACCCCAGCTGTTTTAAATGCAGAGACTAAAGCAGACCAACAAAAACAAGATTCAGTCCAAAGCTCTCCGAACACAGTTGATGTAATCAAGAAAGCAAGCGCTGCAGTTGTTTCAGTAATCATCTCAGAGGATATTAACAAGTACAACTCATTTAGTAGCCCTTTTTTCTTTGATCCATTTTTTCAGAACCAACAGCAACCAAATACAACCCCACAATACAAGGAAACAGGAGCAGGTAGTGGTTTCTTTGTAAGCTCAGATGGTTTAATCATGACAAACAAGCATGTTGTCGCAAGCACAAGCGCTAAGTTTACTGTTGTTACTGCAAGTGGCAAAAGATATGACGCTACTGTTTTAGCACTTGATCCATTAAGTGATTTAGCAATTATAAAGGTAAATATTACTGGAGCAACATATTTAAAACTTGCTGATTCATCTAAGATCCAAATCGGTCAAAAAGTAATTGCCATTGGTAATTCACTTGGTGAATACAGCAACACTGTGACAACAGGAATAATTTCGGGGATAGGACGCACCATAACCGCAGGCGGTGCAGGTACTTCAGAAACCTTAGAAGGGGTAATTCAAACTGATGCTGCAATTAATCCTGGAAACTCAGGAGGACCTTTACTAAACGAATATGGTGAGGTCATTGGAGTAAATACTGCTATGGCACAACAAGGCCAATCAGTTGGTTTTGCTATTCCTTCAAACGATGCTTCCAAGGCTTTGCAAAGCTACAAGAAATATGGTCGAATTGTCAGGGCATACTTAGGTATTCGTTATGTTTTGATAAATGCGCAGATTCAACAACAGAACAACCTCTCAGTTGACCACGGTGCTTGGATTATTACTGGACTTGATGATTTTGGCAGTCCAGTTTCAGGGGTTGCACCAGGAAGTGCAGCTGATAAAGCAGGGTTAAAAGACGGGGATATAATCACAGCAGTTAATAGCGTTAAGATTGATGATAGCCATAGCCTTGCTGGATTAATTAGACAATACAACCCAGGAGATACTGTTACCTTAGATGTAGTGAGAGACAAACAAAATATTAAGATTAAAGTAGTGTTAAGTGAAAGCAAATAATGTCTAGAATATTAGCAATTGATTATGGAGAAAAAAGGATTGGCTTAGCTTTAAGTGATGAAGAGCAAAAGTTTGCTTTTGAATTTGAAATCTGGAGCCCAGAGCAGATCATCACCGAGCTGCCTCATTTAATCAAAGAAAAAAATATTTCAAAGATCGTTTTAGGAAACCCTTTGAATATGAGCGGTCAGCCAACCTTAAAAACAGCAGAGGTCTTAGATTTTCAAAAAAAGATTCGAGAGATATCTGGGCTAGAAGTTGAATTGGTAGATGAACGTTTAAGTTCCAAGATGGCAGAAAATATTTCCGGAAGCAGTAAGAACATTGATGCACTAGCTGCACAGATTTTTCTTTCTAATTACCTCAACAAAAAAACTAACTAAAACAAAATGCATCAGAACTTAAAAAAGATCTTGCATCCAAACCGATATTTCATCTGGGCAATTTTTGCTTTGTTGTTTTCAGGCGCAGCACTTCTTGCTTACATTTCCATTTCTGGATACTACTTTGACAAAGATTTTGTTTTTGCAGAATTAAAAACCAACAAGCTATTTCTGGATCAGCAGTTTAATTACAGTGCCAGATACCCGCACGATTGGCAGCTTGAGCGCGACGGTCTTGGTAATATTATCTTTGAAAATCCAGCAGACCTGTCCGAAAGTTTAGTGGTTGTACCACTTAAATTAAAAGATGAAACTGCAGTGCGTAAAGCTTTGAAGATTAGCAAAGAAAATAATATCGCTAGAGGCGATATTCAAATTGCAATCATTAAAGCCCGTATTGATACTGATCCTGACCTTTATGATGTTGCTTTAGTCAAAGACTCTTCGCATCTTTTCTATATCTACGGACATTCTGCATACTTAGAGCGTTTTGCAAAAAACTTTAACATCTACTAATGTCTCAATTTAGACAAAATCCAATTTCAAAGCACTGGGTTTTAATTGCACCAAACCGCAGTAAGCGTCCAGAGCAGTTTGCTCAAGCACAGGTCATCTCCCAGAATATGCCGGAGATAATCCCAGCGTGTGTTTTTTGTCCTGGTAATGAGGCAAAAAATGATGATATTTTAAGATATCCAAAGGGGAAAAATTGGCAGATCAGGGTCATTCCAAACAAGTTTGAAGCACTTTCAGATGTTCCTTTAACTGCTGATAAAGAGTTCTATGTTTCAAGATCAGGCACAGGAGACCACGAAGTCGTCATTACCAGAAAACATAATGAACCAATAGCATTACAATCAATCACTACTGTTGTTGATACTTTAAAAATCTTGCAACAAAGATACTTAGAACTAGCTAAACATCCGCAGCTTGCTTACATCCAGATATTTTATAACCATGGCAGAGAAGCGGGTGCTTCATTAATTCATCCGCATTTTCAAATCATTGCAACCCCTTTTGTTCCAAATGGTATCCATGATGAAATAACCGGGTGCTACCATTACTATCAAGCAGAAAAGAAATGCATCTATTGCGCAATCATGGAAGAAGAGCGCAAACAAAACGAAAGAGTTTTCTATGAGACCGAAGATTTCATTGTGCTTGCTCCTTATGCCTCACGTAGTCCTTTTGAAACTTGGATTTTACCAAAAAAACACGCTTCTAATTTTGAAGAGGTTTCAGAAAAAGAAATGTCCCAGCTAGCCAATGTTTTAAAGTTTGTTTTAGGTAGACTTTACATCAAACTTTCTGATCCTCCTTTAAACTTCTATATCCACACTATGCCACTTGCACAAGCAGGACACAGCGCGCATAGAAAAGAGGTATATCATTGGCACTTGGTAATATTCCCTAGAATTGCCATTTGGGCTGGTTTTGAATATGCTACTGGTATACCAATTAATCCAATGCCTCCAGAGGATGCTGTTAAGTTTTTGAAATAGCTATGAAAAAACTAATCATCGCAAATTGGAAAATGAATCCAAAAAGCTTTAAAGAAGCAGAGAAGCTTGTCTTAGCAATCTCCAAAACAAAAGCAACCCAACATGTGGTTATCTGTCCGCCTTTTGTTTACTTGTCGTTGTTAAAAACCAAACTTGAATTAGGTGCACAAGATATGTTCTGGCAAAATAACGGAGCTTTTACGGGTCAAGTTTCTGCAGAGATGTTAAAACAGTTTAAGGTTAAATATGCCATTATTGGTCATTCTGAAAGACGTGCTTTAGGAGAAACAGATAACGAGGTTAACTTAAAAGTTAAAGCAGCCCTTGCAAACAAGATTACACCAGTGCTCTGTGTTGGTTATGGTCTTTCTCATGACATGGCTGACGAAGAAGTAATGCAGCATCTGCAAAACCAACTTGAAGCAGCTTTGTATGCAGTTGATCCAAAAAAAGTTATTGTAGCGTATGAACCAGTCTGGGCAATATCTACAGGGGATCCATACAAGACTAAAAATATAGAAAACCCTGATCATGCTGAAAGAATCTGTATGTTTGTTAGGATAAAGTTCAAGGTGGCTAAAGTGCTCTATGGTGGTAGTAGTAATGCTCTAAATGCTCAGAGCTTTTTAGAGCGTCAGATTGATGGTCTGCTTGTTGGTGGAGCAAGTTTGAAAGCAGAAGAATTTAACCAAATCATAACCATAAAAATATGATATACATTGGCGCTGATCACGGCGGGTTTAAATTAAAAGAAGATCTTAAAAAGTTTTTGAAACGTACAAAATTACAGTACGTTGATGTTGGTGCAAAAAAATTAGTACCAGGTGATGATTTTACACCTTACACTGTTAAAGTTGCTCGGGCTGTGCAAAAAGATCCGGCTAAAAACAAAGGAATTTTAATTTGTCGTTCAGGGCAGGGTGTTTGTATTGCAGCTAACCGTTTTAAATATGTTCGAGCAGCGCTTGCTTGGAATGAGCATGCAGCCAAGCATTCCAGACACGATGATGATGCAAATATTCTTTGTTTGCCTGCAGATTTTGTTTCTACAGAAACGGCAGAAGACATAGTTTGGTTTTGGTTAACAACCAAGTTTTCTTTCGAACCCCGATTTATTAGAAGAATAAAAGAAATTAACAATTTAAAATAATGGCTATGGTAGTTCCAGCAATCCTTGAGGATGACTGGAGCAGTTTTAAAAATCGTTTAGAAGCAATCATGAAAATCCCTGGAGTTAAAAGGATCCAGGTTGATTTTTCTGATGGTCAATTTACCGCGCACAAGGATTTACAGATTTCAGAGCTTGATATATTAAACCCTGCTTTTGAATGGGAAGCGCATTTAATGGTTAAAGATCCCAGAGCATATTTTTTTGATGCAAAATTAGTTGGCTTTACAACAGTTCTTTTCCATTATGAAGCAGTATCAGACAAATCAGAAATCCCGAAATTAGCAGAAGAACTTGATGCTTTGAAACTTACTGCTGGTTTAGTCATTAACCCAGAAACAAGCATTGCCGAAGTTACGCCTTACCTTGATTCTTTTAAACAAATTTCTGTAATGGGCATTGAACCCGGAGAAAAAGGACAGCCTGAACTTCCTGGAACTGTTGAAAAAGTTAAAGAATTGAGAAAAGCTTACAAAAATGGTATATTAGAGGTGGATGGCGGCGTAAAAATTAGCAACATTAAGGAACTTTCCGCAGCCGGAGCAGACCTTTTAATAGCTAACTCAGCACTCTTTGATACCGGCTTGGAAGGTGAGAAGACTCCTGCGGATAATTTCAGGGATCTGAGTAATGCAATTCTCTAGTTTTTGGCAAAATCTATCAACGAGTATCAGCCGCACCAACAAACAGTTACTTGTTCTTTTACAAGCGGGGATGCTCCTTTTTTTGTACGCTTTGCGTGATTTAAGTTTCGCAGCAGCTTTACTTGCCTTTGGTTACTATATCTCCAAGAAAAATGAACCAGCAGGATTGGTTTTTGAAATACTTTCCTTGGTATATTTCTTGTTTTGGTTTTTGAAATATAACGGTAGCTTAGGACTAGTATATACATATCTTTCTCAAGGAGAAACTAAGGTTTCAGAGATTGTTCAAAAATCAGTTCGTTTAGGTTGGAAGTTCTTTGCAAATGCTTTAGGAGCTGGAGTAATCTTGTTTTTTGGACAAGTTTTACTTGCTTGTCCTTGTTTCCTTGCAAGAAACAATTTCATCTTTAGTCCATTTCTTTTTGTCTATGAAAATCTGGATTGGAAAAGAGGCAGAGAACGTAGCAGAGAACTTTCCAGAGGACTTGCTTGGTTTGTGCTTGCAAGAACACTGGGTCTCCTTTCGATAGGGTATGTTTTACTTTTAGTTGCAATTGTCTTCTTGATCTCCACACAGCTTTTTGTCGGCATCTTACTCTTGTTTTTGATAATATACCTAGGCTTAGTACAAAGTAACTTCATCCGACTTTTCTATATTGAAATGCTTTCTGCAACAGAAGAACAGCGCAACAAAGACATTGGTTCACGGTTTAAAGTCTTAACTGCAATTAGCATCGCCATATTCATACTTGTTTATGTAGTATTTAAAGTTTTTCCACACTAAAACAAAAATGCAAAAACTAACAGCACAACAACTTCAATTAAAAGCAAATGATATTAGGCAAGATATCATTGAAATGCTTTTGGAAGCTAAATCCGGACATTCAGCCGGGCCTTTAGGTATGGCGGATGTTTTTGCAACATTGTATTTCAATATTTTAAGACATGACCCACAAAACCCAAGTTGGGTTGATCGCGACAAACTTGTTTTGTCCTGTGGACATATCTGTCCTGTGCTCTATGCAACTATGGCAGAGGCTGGATATTTTCCAAAAGAAGAATTAAAGACTCTAAGAAAACTAGGTACAAGATTACATGGGCATCCACACAACTTAGCACTTCCTGGGCTTGAAAATTCTTCTGGACCACTAGGCCAGGGTTTGTCTCAAGCTGTTGGTATGGCTTTAGCTTCTCGTTTAGATCGTACAACTGGCAGAATCTATGCAGTATGCAGTGATGGGGAACAAGACGAGGGTCAGATTTGGGAAGCTTTAATGTTTGCTGGAAAAAACAAACTGCATAACTTAACTGTCATTCTAGATCGCAACAACATTCAAATTGATGGATACACAGAAGATATTATGCCACTTGAACCATTGAAGGATAAATATGAAGCATTTAACTTTCATGTCATTGAAGTTGATGGTCATAACTATCAGCAAATCATTGATGCATGCAATGAAGCCAGAGCAATCTATGAAAAGCCAACAATAATCATTGCACACACCATTCCTGGTAAAGGCGTTGGTTTCATGGAATATGATTACAAATGGCACGGCAGCCCGCCAAACAAAGAACAGGCAAACCAAGCTTTAAATGATTTAAGGACATTAAGAGGAATGATTCAAGGAGAACACCAGTAATGTCTCAAACAAATTTAGAACCAGTAAAAATTTCTGAAAAAATTGGTGCAGCAGATATTGAGCAAAAACCAACCAGAGATGGCTATGGTGAGGCTTTAGTTGAACTTGGTGAGAAAAATCCAAATGTTGTTGTTTTAACAGGTGACCTTTCTGAATCAACTAGAGCCCAGGCTTTTCAAAAGAAATTTCCAGAAAGATTTTTTGAAATTGGTGTTGCTGAACAAAACATGATGGGTATTGCAGCAGGCTTGGCTCTTGCAGGAAAAATTCCTTTTGTTTCGTCATATGCTACATTTTCTCCGGGAAGAAACTGGGATCAGCTTAGAGTAAGTGTTGTTTACAGTCAGGCAAATGTTAAGATTGCCGGGGCGCACACTGGTGTTTCAGTTGGTCCAGATGGTGCAACACACCAAGCCTTGGAAGACATTGCCATAACCAGGGTTTTGCCAGGTCTTGTGGTTTTAGTTCCTTGTGACTATCTTCAGACAAAACAAGCAACTCTTGCTGCTGCAGCTTTTAAAGGACCTGTATATTTTAGATTTACAAGAGAGAAAACCCCTGTGATGACTCTTCCTGAAACTGGTTTTGAAATTGGTAAAGCACAGGTTTTTAAAGAAGGGAAAGATGTTGTTGTCATTGGTTCTGGTCCTGTTTTGTACAATGCACTTTTAGCAGCAGCTGAGTTAGAAAAACAGGGAATTAGTGTCATGGTTTTGAATAACCACACGATAAAGCCGATTGATAGTGAGAGTATAATTGCAGCAGCTAAAAAATGCGGCGCAGTTGTTACTTTAGAAGAACATCAAATTAATGCTGGAGCAGGCAGTGCTGTTTGCGAAGTTTTGTCTAAGAATTATCCTGTACCAGTTGAAATGGTTGGTATGCCTGATTCTTTTGGTGAAAGCGGAGAACCAGCACAACTGCTTGAAAAGTTTGGTATGGATGCCCCCGCTATTAAAAATGCAATTTTAAAAGTAATTCAAAGAAAGGTAAAAAATGGTTAAAGCCTCATCAAAAAAAACAAAGTTTGATATTGTCTCAATCGGGGATTGTACAATTGATGCTTTTTTGCACATTGAAGAAGCAGAAGTTCATAATACCAAAAATGGAAAGAAGCTAAGCTTTAATTACGGTGACAAGATCCCTTACGAGAGTTTAACAATTCTTTCAGCAGGAAACTGTAACAATGTAGCGGTTGGATCTTCACGTTTGGGTTTAAAAGCAGGATATTACGGAACGGTCGGTGGAGATCATAACTCGCATGTCATTTTAAACAAACTTCGAGATGAGGGCGTTTCTAGAGATTTAATGAGTATTCAAAAACATGCTCAAACAAACTTTCATGTTGTGCTTTGGTACAAAAAAGATCGCACTATACTCATCAAACACCAACCATACACATACAAACTTCCAGCAGGTATTAATTCCACCAAATGGATATATCTTTCAACAGTTGGTCCAAGAGGGTTGAAATTACATACTGAAATTGTTGATTTTTTGAAAAAGAACCCAAATATTAAAATGGCTTTTAATCCGGGAACATACCAGTTGCGCTTAGGTCTTGCTAAATTAAAACCGCTTTTAAAACACACTGAAATTCTTTTTGTTAACAAAGAAGAGGCACAAATGTTGGTTGATGGCAAAACAGATGATTTTAGAGAACTGGCAAACAGACTGCATAAACACGGACCAAAAACTGTTGTCATTACTGATGGGTTAAACGGCTCATACTGCTTACACGGCAATGCTTTCTATTACATGGGTATATACCCACACACGCCATACGAAGCCACAGGTTGCGGTGATGCCTATGCAGTTGGTTTTACTTCAGCAAGAGTACACGACCTTTCTGTTCCTGAGGCTTTGCGTTGGGGTTCAAGAAACGGCGCTTCAGTTGCAACAAAGATTGGACCACAAGTTGGCTTGGTTAAGCTTTCTCAAATGCAAAAAGATTTAAAAGCACACAAAAACTTTCAAGCAAAAATAATTAAATAACAAAAAAATGGAGAAAATAAATATTGCGATAAATGGCTTTGGCAGAATCGGCAGACAGGCTTTTAAAATTGCTTTTGAAAAAAAAGAAATAGAAGTAGTTGCGATCAATGATTTAACAAGTCCAGAGATATTAGCACATCTTTTAAAATATGACAGTAATTACGGAATTTACAGCAAGGAAGTAAGCTTTGATGAAAAACACATCATAGTTGATGGTAAAAAGATCTTGGTTCTCTCAGAAAAAGATCCAAGCAGACTTCCTTGGGCTAAAATGAAAGTAAATGTTGTCATTGAATCAACAGGTAGATTTACCACTGCAGAAACAGCAGGCGCGCATATTAAAGCAGGTGCTAAAAAAGTTGTCATTTCATCACCAGCAAAAGATTCTCAAACAAAAACATTTGTGCTTTCAGTTAATGACCAGGACTATAATGGTGAAAAAATCATTTCAAATGCATCTTGCACAACAAACTGTATCACTCCTGTAGTTCAGATTTTAACAGAGAAGTTTGGGGTTAAAAAGATAATGATGACAACAGTACATTCATACACAGCTGAGCAAAACTTAGTTGATGGACCTCCTCCAGGAGGGCACTCAAAAGATTTACGTAGAGCCAGAGCAGCTGCACAAAACATTGTACCAACATCAACAGGCGCAACCATTGCTGCAACTGAGGCAATTCCAGAGCTAAAAGGGCTATTCCATGGTCTTTCCATACGTGTGCCAACAGCAGTAGGTTCTCTTTCAGATTTCGTTGTTTTACTTAAGAAAAAAACAACAAAAGAACAGCTAAATCAGGCATTCATTGATGCTTCTAAACAGAGCCGTTTTAAAGGCATTTTAAGCGTTTCTAATGAGCCTTTGGTATCTTCTGACATAGTTGGCAATCCAAGCTCAGCAATCGTAGATTTAGGCCTTACAGAGGTCATTGATGGGGACTTTGTTAAGGTGGTTGCCTGGTATGACAATGAATTTGGGTATTCTAACCGTTTGGTTGAAGAAGTGATTATGGTAGCAGGGAAATAGCCCCTATGAAGTTTTTAAGCTCCCAAAACAGTCTCCTTGGAAAAAGCGTGCTTTTGCGCGCTGATTTAGATGTGCCCAGAGAAGCTATTAAGGTTTTGGATGATTCTAGAATAAAGGCAGCAATACCAAGTATTGAGTACTTAGTTAAACAGGGCGTTGCTTTAATTATCATTTCAAAAAGTGGTAGACCAAAAGGTTGGCTAGAAGAATATTCTTTAAAACCAATTGCAGAATATCTTGCAAAACTTCTTTCTAAGAACTTTGTTTCAACAAAAGAATATTCTGATCAGTATTTTAATGAGGTTGTTTTTTTTGAGGGAGATATATCTAAAGAAGGATCAGTCGAAACTGTTAAAAAACTTTCTAAGAAAAACATTGTCATTCTAGAAAACCTTCGCTTCTATACACAAGAAGAAGAACCAAGCCCTGTATTCGCAAAACTACTTTCAAGTCTTGCTGAAATATTTGTAAACGATGCTTTTGCAATGATGCATCGAAATGAAGCGTCAATCTCTTTATTACCTAAATATATTCCTAGCTTTGCTGGTTTAAATGTTGAAAAAGAATTAAATGCTTTAAACAAACTTTTAACACTCCAAGCAAATCCTTTCACTGTAATTATTGGAGGTGCTAAAATATCAGACAAAGTTGGTGCCATAAAAAACCTGGGGAAGAGCGCGCAGTATGTGCTTGTTGGTGGAGGACCTGCAAATCTTTTTTTCTTAAGCCAAGGCTTTGAAATCGGTCAGTCACTTTGTGAAAAAGAGGAGTTAGAAGTTGCTAGTGATTTAATGCGTAATTACAAAGACAGAATTGTTTTACCGGTTGACGTTGTTGTTGCAAAAGCAACAGACCATGAACAGGTTAGAGTTTGTAAACCAACAGAGGTTTTAAAAGATGAGGCAATTTTAGATATTGGGCCACAAACAACTCTGCTTTTTTCAAAGATTGTTAAGGAGTCTAAAAAAATGGTTTGGAATGGACCAATGGGTTTGTTTGAAGAAAAGAAGTTTTCACACGGCACAATGAGCCTAGCTTTAATCTTTGCAGCACGCTGCAAAGGCTTTGCTTACGGCATTGTTGGGGGCGGAGATACACTAGATGCATTAAATAAAGCACGACTTTTAGAACAAATTGATTTTGTTTCAACAGCAGGTGGGGCAACTTTAGAATATTTAGCAGGTGAGAGTTTACCTGGGTTAAAAGCATTAGGAGAATAATGGAAATACCACATTACAAAAAAATAGTTTTACTTGTACTTGATGGTTTTGGTGTTGCTTCCAAATCAAGAGGTAATGCCATTTCTCAGGCTAGTCCTGCGCATTTAAACAACCTACTGGCAAATTACCCTAGTATTACTTTACAAGCATCAGGACCTTTAGTTGGTTTGCCTTGGGGTGAAATGGGTAATTCAGAGGTTGGACACTTAAACATTGGAGCAGGCAGAATCATAGCCCAAGATTTACCACGTATTACAGCAAGCATTCAAAGCGGAGAGTTTTTTAAAAACCCGATGTTTTTAAAAGCATGCGAGCATGTTAAGAAAAACAATTCCAAGCTGCATCTCTTGGGCATGGTAAGTCCAGGTGGTGTGCATAGCTATGACGAACATCTTTTTGCATTGCTTGGGCTAGCTGCAGAGCAAGGTATTCAAAATACCTACATTCACATGATTACAGATGGTAGAGACACAGATGAAAAAGTTGCGCTTTCAACCTTAGAGAAACTACACAACAAAGTAGCACAAATCGGTGTTGGTAAAGTTGCAACAATTTCTGGTAGATTCTATGCCATGGACAGAGGCGGGCATTGGCAGCAAACAGAAATGGCATATAGCGCGATGGTCAATGGAGTTGGTGAAAAATCAATTAGCCCGATGGATGCAATTGCAACCAACTATGCTAAGGGTGTTTTTGATGAAATGATTAAGCCTACAGTAATCATGGAAGGTGATAAACCTGTTGCAAAAATTGAAGCAAACGATGCAGTTATTTTCTTTAACTTTAGACAAGATCGTGCAATGCAGTTAACTGTTGCTTTTGTTGCGCCTGAAAAAATGGAGCTACCACAAAGACATCAAGCTTTAGAAAATCTTTGTTTTGTGACAATGACTTCATACATGCCCGATTTAAAGGTAGATGTTGCTTTTGGACCAATTACAATTGACAATGATATTGCAAGTCTTGTTTCAAAAGCAGGCTTAAAACAATTCCATGCTGCAGAGAGTGAAAAGTTCGCACACGTCACATCTTTTTTCAATGGTGGTAAAATGGATCCACTAGTAGGAGAAGAGCGCGTGATCATTTCAAGCCCTGATAACTCAAACAACTATGCTGATCGACCAGAAATGTCAGTCGCCAGACTTGCTGATACTTTAATTGATCGCATTAATCACGGTGATGACAGTTTCTATGTTGTAAACTTTGCCAACGCAGATATGGTAGGACACACGGGAAATCTTAACGCCACAATTGATGCGATAAAGGCGATGGATGAAGAGATTGGTAAAATTGCAGCAGCAATCTTACCCCTCCAAGGCGTTTTAATTATAACCGCAGACCACGGTAATGCAGAGCTGATGAACAACGTAAACACGGGGGAGATTAACAAAGATCATACCACTTCACCAGTTCCTTTTGTTTTAATTGCAAATGAGTTTAAAAGACCAAAACCGGCGAGTGTTGAATATGACACTCTAGCTGGGTTTATGCCAGAAGGAGCACTTTCTGATATTGCACCAACAATTCTTGAACTCTTTGGTATGCCTAAACCAGAGCAGATGACAGGAGTCAGTTTAATACCAATTCTAGAAGAAAAGCTGGTATAACCAAGGGGTTTAAAAAGGTCTGGATGTTCATAGTTTGTGGTTTTGCAGTTTTCTATGGTATATTTCAGGCGTAGTTTAGAGGGACAAGCGACACAAACATAAAATTAAACATCATCATAACATCGCCATATGGAATATACAGGTAAAAATACGCAACTAATGCGTTTTTTGGCAATCATTGTTTTGATTGTGCTTTTGGGAGGATTAACATATTGGTACAACCAAGCTAACAAACCAAAAGTTTTTCCTAGAACTGATGCAGCAGAGGGTCAGGTTATCTCTGGTTTTCCGGTAGATTTAGTTTTTGATGCTAAAAAAATTACAGAAAGCTACTCAATTGATTATGGCCGTTCTGCCAAGCAATATACAGCAGAGTATGTATCTAAAGATAAAGTGATTATTGCCTATTTAAAAGCAGATAAATATCTTAGGGATAATAATTATGTGATCGTTAATCAAAGATTACAACCAACAGTTGCCAACATATATGGTACAAAATCCGAAGGCGATGTTAATGTTCTCATACAACAATTAACAGAGACAACTACACAGATCATTATTAGCACCGTGAAGAAAGGAAGATAATCGATGCAATCTTTTAATCTTATGTTTAAAAAACTTTTTAAACCAAATATATTTTTGTTTATTATTTTAGCTTTGTTTTTAGGCTCTTTTGATTTTGCACCCAAATCTGCTCAAGCCAATAGCTGTGTCATTAATTCGCTTCTAGCAACTCCTAGTGTCGTTGCCTCAGGGAACATTGCAACAATTGGTTGGACACAAACAGGATGCGCATCAGTAACCATTTATTTACAGTCTAGCCGTTTTTTGACAGACCCTTTGTATACAAGCGTTTATCCAATAGACAGTTACACCACTGCTCCCTTGCTATATACAGGCACCAATCCGACCTATCTCTTGGTAGATGAAACTGGTACAACTGTAGCTAGTATTACCATCCCTGTTACTCAAGGAGGTAATTCGTGTGTTTTGAGCAATTTCACATCAACATCTTTAACGATTAGTAGTGGTCAATCTGCGCTCTTAACATGGTCAGCTCAAAATTGTTCCACCTTGTCTATTGATAATGGTGTTGGTGATGTTACTGGGCTTACAAGTAAATCTGTGACTCCAACAGCCACTACAACTTATACCATAACAGGGTCTTTTGGTGCTGCAACTGCTTCAGTTACCATTACTGTTAGTTCCGCTTCCTGTGCGATAAACACTTTCACAGCGTCGCCTAACCCTACGACTGACGCCAGCAGGTTATATTGGACAACGACCAATTGCACTAATGCTTATATAATTGATCCTACTAATAGTTTTATTCCTGTCCCTGTGAATAATCCAACAGATGGTTATCTCGTGAATGTCACTGCGAACAGTACAGATTATTATCTATTTACAGCTCCGAATGAACCACGACAAAAAGTGACTATTATTAAAACAGCTGCTTGTGAAATTACAAATCAATCTGCTACAGTTAATGCTAACCTAAGCGTAACAGTAAGTTTTTCTGTTGCTAACTGTACCAATGCAAAAATTACCGGTGGGTACTTTGGCTTTAATGGCACATCGCAATTGTCTCAAATTTCAAATTATACCGGCGTCTTAACAGCAACTACTGCTGCCAATGAAGTGTCTAGCACCGTGACATCAATGACTTATTTCATTGATGCTTGGAGTACTGCACCAAATGGTACTATAGCAATTGAACGAGTCGCGGTTGCTAGTTATACACCAGTGTCAAATGTAACAGTAAACGTCAATGCTATAGTTAATGGAGTAGTTGTTTCTGCTGCAGCATTTCCCGATGGATTTGTTATTAGTGGAGTTAGTACAATACCTGGTAGTTCTACAGGAACTTTTAGCAATTTGAGTCCAGGAACTTATTCGATAATAGCAAAGCCTGGTCAAGATGGTTCTGTTCGCGTTTTGGTTAATGGGCAAGTTTGGAAAGCTACTGCTTACTCAGATTCTAAAACAGCAACTGCTGGGTCAATTGTTACTTTAAATTTACAAGCACAAACTAAAGCCGTGTTACAAGTGTATTAAAATACAGCAAAAATCCCGTTTAACATAGTGGTAAAAATAGGGATAAAAAACGCAAACTTGACAAAAATTAAATAATATCCTACAATGCAGACACGATTGGTCTGCATTGTTGCAGTGCCAACATGAACCCCGCAGCCTTAAAAGGAGGGCACATGCGGAATATCTATTTGTTGCTCTCGGCGAGCCTGTTTCTTTCGGCTTGTGGCGGGGAACCCGGTATCACCGACCCCGTCATCAAGACTTGCAGTGGATCGATCAGCCCGTCGTCGCAAGTGACGATCAGCGCTGGTCAGACCACGCAGGTTAAGCTCAGCTTCAGCAATTGCTCGAGCGTCACGGTCACTTCTGATAATGACGTTAAGTATCAGACTGGCGTGAATGTTGCGTCAGACACGACTCTACAGCTTTCGCCTTCCAAGACGAGTGCTTACACTTTCGTCGGCAACGGCAAGGGTGCGCAGAAGGTCTCGCTTTCGCTCATGGTCAACGTTGTCGGGAAGCCGACGCTGGTGATCAGTGGAAGTTTGGTCCCTGATTCGGGGATCGTTCTGAACTCCAGCGCGAAGTTCCCGCTCGTAAAGCAGAACATCAGCTCTTGCAGCGCGCCGGTCTTCAACGGCACACCAACAACGGCTGATCCGAAGACCGTGAAAGCTACGGCTTCGGTGGACGGCGACACGCTTGTCTACACGCCTGGCAGTACGATGCCTGTGCTTGTGAATGGCAAGCGACAGGTTACCATCACGGTTTCTTGCATTGGTCAGGACGGCTCACTTGTCTCGGCCAGTATCACCAAGTCGTTGATTGTGCCGACGTTGAAGTGTTCTGGTATGTCACCGGACAGTGTAAACGTTGCTTGGACGGGTCAACTGACCGTCACTTGCACGGGCAACTCGGTAACGTCGGTCAACGGCGTTGATTTCAAGGGAACGATGGGCACTCTTTCTTTCACTTCGCAAGTAATCCCAGGCGATGCGAGTTTTTGGAGCGGTGCTGGGTCATTTCAAGATCCGAATCACTTCGTTTTTTGGTTCGGACATATCGGTCCCCCAGCGAACTACGCGCTCGACGTTTACCAATGGTTCAAGAACTCGGAACGTAACGAAGTGCCACTATGGTTCATCCTGCGACTCCGGCCATAGTTACGCTATTAGATATTCCTTCAAGCAAGACCGTTCATGCCCTCCAGGTGTGAACGGTCTTTGCTTGTTTTTTGGGCTGTTCTCTTATCTATGATAGTAAAAGTTTATTCTTACCAGCGGAGAATTTCTTTGTAGTTTTTATTTATTGCTTTTTGAATTTGTTGTATAACCTGTTCGTGAGTTTTATAGCTTCCACTACCGTGAGGATCTTTTACATTTTTATGCTTGATGGTTATTTCTGAAAAAATATGAATTTTTTTCTTAGCAAAAGGAAATTGTTTTAAAAGGGAGTTGTTTGCTGAAGAATATACTTTTTTGTCCATTGCGATTATTGTTGTCGCAGAGTTTATTGCAGACAAAGTTATTTTTTTGTAATTATGTTCACTGATATCAAGCTTTAATTTTTTTGTGTTGGATACGCCGCTTTGTATTCTTTTGGGTATTGACTAAGTTTCTTATGCAGTGGCTTAGGAGTATTTTTGGTGCCCTGCAAACCAAAGGAATCTGTTTTGTATTTTGCAGTTAATCGCTTTTTTTAAAAAAGGTTATTTAAACACTGTGTGGCTATTGCTGACCGTTCTATGTTGCCGTTGCAGATGAAAATAATGGATTTTTTCATGTCGTTATTTGTAAGAATTAATCGCGTTGTTAACACTTTTAACTTAAGGTAAAGTGTAAGCAACAATATGCAAATACACAAATGGATTAAACTCACTCCTGTTAAACGCTAGGTGATTGCAGACGCGTCATCAAAGGATCATGCTCTTAGTCAGGGTTTACCAAGAATACATTCTTTTCTACAATACAGAGCGATACCATCTGGGAATTAATTTAAAGACACCGATTGAGGTTGTCGCAGAAAGGGTGAAAAGAGTAAGGTAGCACGATTACTACGATGATACTGTATAGTATTGATTACATTTGTAAAAATTTGGAGAGTAGCTTATTCTGATGTCAATTCAATAATAATTTAACAAGACTCGCTAGTCGTGAGTAAAATTGTATGATAGATATTAAATTTGTACGAGATAATAAAGAGTTAGTAAAAAAGAAAATAGCCACCAAAGGATACGACCCATCAATGGTTGATAATTTTATAGTGGCAGATTTAGAGTATAGAAAATTGTTAGCAGAGTCTGAGGACTTGAGAAAACGCCGTAATGAAATATCAATAACTGATGCCAACCGTGAAGAAGCAAAACAAATTAAAATTGCTTTGCAAGGGCTAGAAGGTACTCTTAAGGAAAAAGAAGAACAGGTTTCGCGATTACTTAATGGAATTCCAAACTTACCCTTTGACGACGTACCAATAGGGGAAACCGAAAATGATAACAAGGTATTAAAAACTTTTGGCACAAAGCCGAGCTTTGCTTTTAAACCAAAAACACATTTTGAATTGGGGAAAGCTCTTGGTCTCTTAAATTTTGAAGCAGGTGCGAAAGTTACTGGTTCTCAATTTTATTTTCTTCTTGGGGATATTGTATTCCTTGAATTTGCTTTAGTTGAATATGCTTTTAGATTACTTGCTAAAGAAGGCTTTGTGCCCATCATAACGCCAGATTTGGCAAA
>DAIEPO010000019.1 GCA_027348385.1 bacterium | reverse complement strand
TTTGCTTTAGTTGAATATGCTTTTAGATTACTTGCTAAAGAAGGCTTTGTGCCCATCATAACGCCAGATTTGGCAAAATCCCGATATTATTTAGGTACAGGATATATACCTAAAGGCGATGAAGCTCAGATTTATACAATTGAGGGTGAGGATTTAGGTTTAATTGCTACCGCCGAAGTTACTATAGCTGGGCTATATGCCGACGAAATTATACCTGAGGAAAAATTGCCGTTAAAGTATATAGGGTACTCGCATGCATTTAGACAGGAGGCAGGAGCTTATGGTAAGTATTCTAACGGTCTTTACCGAGTGCATCAGTTTACTAAAGCAGAAATGTTTGTTTATTGTCTTCCTGAAGAATCAGAGGCTTTGCATAGTTATCTTTTAGGACTGGAGGAGAAGATTTATCAAGGACTGGGTATTGCGTACCGTGTTTTAGAAATGTGTACTGGTGATCTAGGCGCCATTGCTGCAAAGAAATATGATATTGAAGCCTGGATGCCGGGACGTAATGATTATGGTGAGGTGACATCGACATCGAACTGTACAGATTACCAAGCCAGAAATTTAAAAATTAGAGTTCGTAGGAAAAATGGAAAGATTGAATACCTTCATATGTTGAATGGTACAGCAATTGCCATATCACGTACGTTAATTGCAATACTTGAGAACTATCAGCAAGAGGATGGAACAATCGTTGTCCCTGAAGTATTGAGAGCATACATGGGTAAAGACAAGATTGGTTTTGATCAAAATTTGTTATGATATGAAAATAAATAACTATGGGTGTTAAGTTTAAGGGTTCAAAAGCTGGTGAACAAATAGGTTTTGTGGGTCTGAAGCTAGAACCGCGGTTCGCTTGTTGAAACGCGGTTCTTCCTTTGTCTAAATAAGGAAGGATTTGGTATGCTACAATGAAAATATGAATCGTAAATGGAATCTTAAGAAACAAACAGAAAAAGACCTCTTTGCTCAGCTATTAGCAAATCGCGGTATTTCCGGTGAAAAGGAAATATCTGCTTTTTTAAATCCCACATACGAGCAATTAAATGATCCTTTTCTTTTTTTAGAGATGCATAAGGCAGTTGATCGAATTTGGAGTGCTATTGAAAAAAAAGAGAAGATTTTAATATATAGCGACTACGACGCTGATGCAATTACTGCAAATGCGTTGCTCTTTAGAACTTTTGAAGCTTTGGGTGTTAATGTTGGGACATACATCCCTGATCGTTTTTCTGAGGGGTATGGTTTAAATTTAGAAGCTTTTGAAAAGATTAAAGAGGGTGGTGTTTCTTTGGTTATTACTGTTGACTGCGGAACAAACTCGATTGCAGAAGCAGAGTTTTGTAAAGCAAACAACATTGATTTAATCATTACAGATCACCATGAAATTACAGGAGAAGTTCCTAATGCTTTTGCTTTGATTAATCCAAAGAATCCTAAAGAAAAGTATCCCTACCGTGAACTTGTTGGTGTTGGTGTAGCTTTTAAGCTTGCAGCTGCAATTCTTTCAAAAAAAGAAAAGCACAATCTTGCTGCGGGTTGGGAAAAGTGGCTTTTAGATTTAGTTGCAATTGGCACTGTTGCAGACTGTCATTCTTTGCTTGGGGAGAATAGACTGCTTGTTAAGTTTGGTTTGAAGGTTCTTTCTAAAACAAAATGGCTTGGATTAAGAATCTTGTTGCAACTTGCAGGCCAGACTTCAAAAACCTTGGATACATACACTCTTGGTTTCATTATAGCGCCACGGATAAACGCGGCAGGGAGAATTGAACATGCATCTTCGGCTTTTGACTTGTTGATTGCAAATGAATATGCAGAAGCAGCTGAAGCTGCAAAAAATCTTGAAGCATTAAATACCAAAAGACAAAAAATAACTGAGGTTGTCATTTCAGAAGCTCGTGAGCAACTAATTTTAATCTCAGAAAGAAAAATATTGCTTGCATCTGGTGCCAACTGGCCAAAGGGCGTTGTTGGTCTAGTTGCCGGGAAATTAACTGAAGAATTTGGTAAACCAGTTTTAGTCATGGAGCGAGGAGATACAGAAAGCACAGGCTCAGCAAGAAGCGTTGCTAACTTTAATATTGTTGAGGCTTTGAAATATTCTCAGGAACATTTAGTTAAGTTTGGTGGTCATGCTGCTGCAGCTGGTTTTACTGTTAGAACAGAACACATTGATCTGTTCTACAAAAATCTTCTTGATTTTGCAGATCAAAACTTAGGTGCAGAAGATCTGCCAAAAGAAATTGAGATTGAAGCAGAAATTAAGGCAGAGGACATAACTTTGAAGAATGCAGAAATGCTTGAAGCCTTTGAACCATTTGGTGTGGATAATCCAAAGCCAAAGTTTTTGTTAAAGGGTTTAGAAGTTAAAGATCAAAGAATTGTGGGTAAAGATCAGAAACATCTGCAATTAAGCTTAACTTCTGCATCAGGCAAAACATTTAAAGCGATTGCTTTTGGTTTTGGAAAATCAGCGCAGGATTTGCAACAGGGTCAAAAGATTGATATTGTTTTTGAGATGAACCGAGATGAGTGGAATGGTACAAGTAGCGTTAAATTAAGAATCATTGATTATGAGAAATGACATGAATATGCAGGAAGAACCAACGCATTTAGTAATGTATACAGATGGTGGAGCCAGGGGCAATCCAGGACCAGCTGGTATTGGCGTTGTTTTCTATCTTGAAGACGAACATGGTAAGAGATTAGAGCTTGAAACCCTAAAAGAATACATTGGTGAACAGACTAATAATTTTGCTGAATACACAGCTTTAATAAAAGGGTTGCAGAGAGCTTCTGCTATTGGTAAAAAAATAGTCCTCTGCTATTTAGACAGCGAACTTGTTGTTAAACAATTAAACGGTTTGTACAAGGTTCGAGAAGAATCTTTAAAGCCTCTAATTTCAGAGGTTTTAAAGCTGATGCATAATTTTAATAATGTTACTTTTACACATGTACATCGGGAGAAAAATGTTCTTGCAGACAAGCTTGTTAACCAAGCTATTGACGAGGCAGTTGGAAAAGTGTAATATTTCACTATGATTTCTAAAAGATTACAAACAGCTGAATACGCAATGCCAAAGTTTTGGTATCACTTTACATCCTCCAGGGTTGTTTCGCTGCGGTAATTTTCTATTTCTTTAAAAGATTATCCCAGCGAGCCAACGCTGGGATTTTTGTTTTTGGTTCGGCGTACTTAGGGCGCAACCCTAAGACTTAATGGAGGAGTCATAAATGCTTGCAAGCAGCGGAGAAGGGTCGCAGGGTCGTTTCTGGGCGATTGTTTTCACGCACATCACCAACCTTGAGGTCATGTATCGCAACCGCAGGGGCAAGGAACGGCGGTACTACACTGATTTTGATGTGCCGCATGGCACAGAGCTCCCTTGCGGCTGTAATCCTCAGGTCGGTGGTTCGCACAGGTTTCGTCTCTTTCAGGACGGGGATCTTGTTCATCACAAATGTTCCAAGGTCTTCATCAGTCCCGACAAGCAACAGATGCTTCAGAGAGATCTCTGGACACAGAACATCATTCTGAAGGTCGTGTCGAAGCCAAAGAAGCGGTCTGATGAACCAAGAGTGCCCTATCGCAGCAATGCTTGGTTCTTCTGACGCTTGAAGCATTACCAAACAACAAAGGTCTTTTGTTCCCTTAAGGGGAACTTAAGACCTTGTTTGTTTCTATCGTATTTTTAGTGTTGTTAGAACTCCTTGGTTGAGAAGGAATATTTTTTTTGCTTCAGAATCAATGTAGAATTTAGAATCATCAGCTGCTTCTGTAAAAGTGTAGTTGTTCTGGTGGTCTCTGTTGTCTAGTTCGATGTTTTGTAAACGATTGTCATTGATGTAGAAGACCCAGCCAACCTCCGTGTTTCCTACTACATTGGAAATTTTTTGAAGAGACCTTGTGATTTGTCTTGTTTCTTTAGTAACCATGTCATATGAGTTTATTTCATTACCAGTGTTAAAGAAAATATTTTCGTTGTTTTCAATTTGAACTGTTTCTACTTGTTCAGCGATTTTTTCTAACTTTTCATTAAGTACATACAAAGCATTGTTGCCTAAGACAAGTAACTGATTGTTTTCAGTAAGATATATTTGTGCTTCGATGAAAGGAGGAATGTCATCAAGTAAAATATTTTCTGTGTAATTTGGAAAACTCGCGTACGCTAGTGACCTGCGAATGCCTAAGAGAGATTCTTCTAATTTAATATAATAGATACCAGAGGAGTTGGCTTCAAAAGCAAGTACGTTATCAATGACAACTTCTTTTTCCTTCTTGTTCCAATCTAGAAGATATACAGAGCCTTCTAATAGTTGGTAGAGTTTGTTGTCAGGAGAAAACTTAAAGCTTCTTTCTGAGGCTTGAAATGATGTTTTTGATGAAAAAGCAGCTTGTTTGGAAGCAAGTTCTGTAATATCAGTTAGGCTTTTACCCCTGACATCTAAAACAAAGTTATTCTCCCCACTATTAATTAAAAAGTAGTTTTCATCAGGACTAGAAATGATTGTTCCGTCTTTAATTCTTTCTTTGAAAGTAACATAAGTTTTCTGTTCCGGGCTTCCAATATCTGCAAAGCTCACTTGTTCTGGTTGCAGATATATGACTCTTTTGTGACCAACAGATAAATCCAAAACATTTTCAGCAAGTTTTTCTTTTTGTGGACTTGAAAAGAAAAGAAAAAGATTATTTGTGCTTTCAAAGTTCCAGGTAACAAACTGTGGTCTGATGGTTAAACGTTTGTTCCAATCAAAGTAATCTTGTTTTTTAATATCAAGAGTGTAGTCACCAGGATTCAGAAATCTAATGTTTTGATTAGTAGTGCCGTGTTTAGAGCCATCGATATATATGCTGGCATTTTTTGGTTCTGTCTTAATGCCTAGTATTCCGGTTTTAACAAAACGACCATTTTTAAAGTCGTACTTTTTACCGCTGACAAAAAGCACTATGAAAGGGGTTAGGATAATAAAAGCGAGAATTCCTGTGGCAATCAATGAGTACCTGGCGCGTGATTTCATAACCGTATTTTACTATGATATAATAGCGAAGTCTAATAATTATATTTTCCCATGGCAATATACAAAATAAAAGGGGCAAAAGAGCTTTCTGGAACAGTAACTGTCGGGGGTTCTAAGAACGCTATTTTACCAGCTATGTGCGCAACGCTTTTGACTAAAGAAACCTGTGTCATCAGAAATGTTCCTGAAATATCCGATGTGTATAATTTAAAAAGTATCTTAGAAAAACTTGGCTCAAAAGTAACTTTTGAAGACCATGTTTTAACAATTGATAACTCCGAGGTGGAATCTTTTAAACCAGATCCTGAACTTGTTAAAAAGCTTCGTGGCTCAATTCTTTTACTTGGTCCGTTGCTTGCTCGTTTTAATAAGGTAGTCATGCCAATTCCTGGTGGTGATTTAATTGGTAAGAGGCCAATTGATGCACACTTAGTTGCTTTAGAGATGCTTGGTGCTAAAACCAAGATTGATGGGTTATTAGAAGTTTCAACCAAAAAACTTGTTGGTGCAAACATTATCATGGTGGAGTTAAGCGTTACTGCAACAGAAAATGCAATTATGGCAGCAGTAACCGCAACAGGTAGCACTGTTATTCATTTAGCCGCAACAGAGGCGCACATTCAGTCTCTTTGTCATATGTTAAACTCCATGGGTGCTATGATTTCAGGAATTGGGACGCATGATTTAGTCATTGCAGGAGTTGAGAAATTACACGGTACTGATTTTAAGATCATTCATGACAACGAGGTGGCTTGCAGTTTCATAAACCTTGCTGCTGCAACAAAAAGTGAGTTAACAATTCAAAATGTTCACCCAGAGTTTTTAGCCGCTGCTTTTATCCAGTTCATGCAGATGAATGTTAACTTTGAAGTAGGTGATACCTGGGTTAAGGTCTTAAAGCCAAAAGAAGAGTACACTGCTTTTAAGATCACATCAAATATATACCCTGGATTAATGAGTGATTACATTCCTCCGTTTGCTGTTTTAGCAACGCAGGCTCAGGGAACAACTCAATTGCATGAGTGGATGTATGAGGGTAGACTTGGGTATATTCACGAACTTTCAAAGATGGGTGCAAAAGCACATATCATAGATCAACATCGTGCAGAAATCACTGGACCAACCGAACTTTCCGGAACAGATGTTAGTTCTTTAGATGTCCGTAGTGGTATGGTCTTAGTTATAGCGGCGCTGGTTGCAAAAGGAGAAAGCACGCTGCATGAGATTCAACATATTGAAAGAGGCTACGAAGATATTGTTAACAAACTTAAAGCAATTGGAGCGGATATAGAAAGAGTGGAGTAGTATGTTTTCTAAAAAAATCGGCATAGATTTAGGCACTGCAAATACTTTAGTCTATCTGCCAAGAAAAGGCATCATTTTAAATGAACCAACGGTCGTTGCAATAACCTTGGATGACAACCGTGTTTTAGCTGTTGGCTCTGAAGCAAAAGAAATGTTGGGTAGAACCCCTGAAACAATTGTTGCGTCTCGTCCTATGCGAGACGGAGTTATTGCAGATTACAGAGTTACTGAAGCAATGCTTCGATATTTCATTAATAAAGCTTTGGGTAATGTGCATTTTTTTCGTCCAGAAGTAATGATTTCAGTTCCAGGGGGTATCACCTCAACAGAACGCAGAGCAGTCATAGATGCAGCTAGAGCAGCTGGTGCTAAAGAAGCATATGTCATCAAAGAAACAGTTGCTGCAGCTATTGGTGCAGGTATTCCGATTGCCTCTGCAACTGGTAACTTAGTCATTGATATTGGTGGTGGCACAACAGATGTTGCGGTTTTGTCTTTGGGAGGTATTGTTACATCAACTTCAGTGCGTGTTGCTGGCAACAAGATTGATCAGGCAATTGTTGATTATGTCCGCAGAAAACACGGTTTAGCAATTGGAGACAGGACCGCAGAAGAGATTAAGATAAACATTGGTTCAGCAACCTTGGTTGATGAAGAAGAATCCATGGAGATTAAGGGAAGAGACATGATTCAGGGATTACCAAGAAGCATTAGTATTTCAACAAATGAAATTGTTGAAGCAGTTCAAGATGAGCTACGGGAAATAATCAGAGCAGTTAGAACAGTTTTGCAAGAAACTCCGCCTGAGCTTGCTTCTGACATCATTGATAAAGGGATGGTTTTAACAGGTGGTTCCGCACTCCTTAGAAACATAGATAAAATGATTTCACAAGCAGTTGGTGTACCAGCGTATGTTGCAGAGGATGCAATCCTTTGTGTTGCTAAAGGCACTGGTATTGCTTTAGAGAACCTTGAGAGTTACAAAAAGAGCATTTTAAGCGCAAGATAACAGGAGTTTAAATTTGCCGGCTGATTTTAAAGCCGGTTTTTGTTATCTAATTTTTGTAAAGAAATATGCTATACTTTAGACATATGTGGAGCGTTAAAGGATACGAAAATCAAAAGCTTTTTTTAGAGAATGCGCTTGCAAATAACAAGCTGGCACACGCATATCTTTTTACCGGTTCTGATAGAGAAAAGAAAAAAGAACTAGCTGTTGAATTTGCAAGAATGATTTTAAATGTTCCGGAAAAGGATAGAGATCGTTTTAACCCTGATCTGATTGTTATTGATCAGAGTAAGATGAAAATAGAAGAGATGCGAGCTTTAATCTCAGAGCTTTCTTTAAAACCTTTTAATTATCAAAAAAAGGTTGCAATTATACAAGGCTTTGAAAATGTCACAGATGAGGCAGCAAGTAGTATTTTGAAAACTCTTGAAGAACCAAATGCCAGCTCAATCATAATTTTGCTTTCTAGAAATCAGAAGTCTTTGATGCCAACAATTGTTTCAAGATGTCAGAGTATATATTTCCACAGTCCAACGCAAAAGCTTGTTAATGCAAATACTGAATCTTTAAAAGAAGTATTTAAATTACCTTCAGCTCAAAGAATCTTAAGCATTAAAGAATATGCTGAAAAAGAGAGCGATGAATTGCAATCTTTGTTTGAAGACTGGATAAGTGTGGAAAGAGAAGAGTTGCTTAGAGGACAAGTTCAGAAATACTCCAATCTACAAGTTTTACTTGATTCCTTACTTGGTTTAAAACAAAACCTAAACAAAAAATTAATTTTAGAACGTTTGTTCTTAAGTTTAAAATAGTATGAAAAAAAACATTATACTCTTTTCTGCAATTTTCTTTCTCTCAGCTGGCTGTGGAATTTTCGGTAGCAGTGGCATATTAGGCACAATGAAAACAACTGATGGGGGAAGTTCTTGGCAGCAAAGCAATGCTACCGAAAAATCAACGGTTAATATTTCAAATCTTTTAGTTTCTGAAATGGGTTTTGAACCTGGTAATCACGAGGTTATATACCTTGCATCTGTAAACAATGGTTTCTGGAAATCAAGTGATAGCGCGGGTAAATGGAAACAAATCCTTTCTAAAATAACTGCCTACGACTATTTCCTTGATCCAACTAATACCCAGAATATTTTTGTTACTGGTACTTACAACAATCATGGCAGAATTGTTAGATCCAGAGACGGTGGGCTAACTTGGGAGGAAGTATATAGCGAGGCTAGTGCTAACAACTCAGTAAATAGCATTACAGCAAACCCAGCAAACCCTCGAGAACTTTTTGCAGCATTAAATTCTGGCGTTTTAATTAAAAGTATGGATGGTGGGGATACCTGGCTTGTGGTTTATGATTTCAAAGATCAAATTTTAAAGGTCAGATACAACAACAAATCAATTTATGTGCTTTCAAGAACCAAGGGGCTTTCTAAAAGCATAGATAATGGTGTTAAATGGAATACTTTAACAGACTCTTTAACAGGACTAGGTGGAATATTTAGTTACACCTCAAGAACAGTTGAACAATTTTACAAATTAGCGCTTGATGATCAATCTTCTGGAGTGATTTTCCTAACAACAAACGCTGGACTCTACAAAACTACTGATGATGGTAAGAATTGGCAGTTACAGAAATTGCCTGTAAAAAATAGTGCGCCTAGAGCAATTGCTTCAACTCGCGGTGGTATGTTAGCATATACCAGCATAGGTAATATAGTTTTTAAGACCTTGGACGGTGGTAAAAGCTGGCAAACTCAGCCGCTAACCACAACCAACGTCATTAACAAGATCATCATTGATCCGTTACTTGCGCAGGTTGCTTATGCCGGATTAATTGAACAATAAATAAAACATATGCATAACGAAAAATTTGATAAAGCAATAGATCATTTCAAACAAGAGCTTGGCGGTTTAAGAACCGGTAGAGCAAATCCTGCTTTGGTTGAAAATGTCATGGTTGAATCATATGGTAGCAAAATGCCTTTAACACACATTGCTTCTGTAAGTATCCCTGATGCTAAAACCATAGCTATACAGCCTTGGGATAAGGGGAATATTGGTCCAATTGAAAAAGCAATTCAAGCTGCCAACATTGGTTTAAACCCAGTTAATGACGGCATGCTCATTCGTTTAAGCATTCCTTCAATGACTGAAGAACGCAGAAAAGAAATGGTTAAACTATTAGGACAAATATCTGAAAAAGCAAAGATCGCCATTAGAAATGTTCGTGAGGAAATAATCAAAGAATTTAAGAAACAA
>DAIEPO010000018.1 GCA_027348385.1 bacterium | reverse complement strand
CTTTGGTGAAGAACAATCAGGTTTTGCATATTTCCGCTTCTATGACTATGACCCAGAAACTGCCAAGTTAGCACAAACCTGGGCAAAGCAGATATATGCAAAAGATCCGGAGCTAAGGACGCTTCCGGAGGTTTTGAAACTAATCAACGAAAAGATAATTCACTTAGAATAGCTATTTAACTTCAGAAGATAGCATCACTGAGTACAAATATCCATCTGCGTTCTTGAAATACAGAATTTGAGCATCAGGACTAATCAACAAATTCTTAGCGTTAATAGTAGTAACTAAGTCTTTAACTTTAAAGACTTTTGTTTTTTGCAGAGTCTGTGTATCTATCTTCCAGATAGATTCAGTTTGATCATCCAAACCAACAGCAGAAACAAAAAGGTACCTGCCGCTTTGATCAAAGACTGCTTGAGAAACATAGCCTCTAATATTTAACTGTTTGTTAGTGACCTCTTCAGAATCTCCCAGCCAGAGGATATTGTCTTTAGTTTTTCCGTCTGGGTCTCTGTTGTAAACAAACTTTTTACCATCAGGAGACCAAAGCACTGAATTGTCCCCTCCTGTTCTAATAGTCACAAGCTTTTTAGAATCTAAATCAACCAGGTTCAACTTGCCATCATCGCTGTTAGCATGATCATACGCGAAAACTTTGTTGCCTAAAGCAGAAACCTTTAATGTTAGACCTCCTGTTGGAAGATCAACAATATTTTGATAGTTCTTCAAATCAGGATCTGCTAAACTAAGCGTTGACTTGGCTCCAGAAACCCAGTTGTAAATGACGTGTTTACCATCTGGAGTAAAATCAACTGACTTTACGTTGGATGGATATTCACTAAATGCTTTTGTTTCTGCGTTGTAATAGTTGAAAGTTTTAGTAGCACCTGTTCCTGTGATGACGATGAAGTCATTACCATTTAAAGGCCAGATTGCGTCTGTGACATTAAGATATGTTGGTAAGAGATATTCTTGTTTTAACCCGGTTGAAAGGTTTAACTTATATAGATGCCCATCTGTTGTAAAAAACCAGGAAGCCTTACCATCATATGACAGAATTGGTGCAAGCACAGCACCATCACTTAACTTAGTTAATTGATCTGGACTTGCTGCTGGCTTCTGATTTTCAGTGTTGTTTTGCGTTGTTTCAGTGTTGTTCTCAGTAGCAGTCGGCGCTTTACTTCTTGAATTAACTATGACAATGAAAACAACTATGACTATGATTAAGCCAAGAATACTACCTAATGCAATTAAAACTCTTTTGTTCATGTTTTTGTTTTACATGCCTAGATCAGGCAAGCCTTCTATTAAAGGTTTAACTTGTTTACAAACCTCATCAATACTACCAGCTGTATCACTAAACAAAGAACCAACTCTTCTGAATGTTCCCGCAACTAAACCAGTACAAACTGTCTTGAAGACAAGTGAGATGAGCATAACTATGAAAAGTACAACCAAGACATTTAATATTAATATACCCGCGATTTGCCATTTTGGCAATTGATGATACAGGGGGCGCTTAGAAAACAAACCGATCAGCATATAAACATCAAAGGTTGGAATTGCCCAAAGTAATCCAATGCCCAAAGATTCTAAAACTGTAGACCAAACAAAGGAAACAAACTCTTTTCCCGCCAGAACTTCTGCATCTTCCTTAAATTTTAATTTTGCAACTGTTTCTAGTTCTTGAGCTTTCTTGGTTCTTGCTTGATCCTCAGCCTGAGCCTCTAACATTGCAGCCTCTAGATCATCGTCATCATCTTCGTCTTCTTCTGAGTCTTCTTCTGGCTGTTCTGATTCTTCTTTCTTTTTTTCTGGTTCTGGTTCGTTTCTTACTCGCCCATCATCTGTCGGCATAGCTTCTGGTGCAGCTTCAGGACTTTGTGCATCTGCTTCTGCGGGTGTTTCTGCGTTTTGTTTCTCTGTTGGAGTTTGTTCCTGATCTTCTGAAGTTTGTTGTTCTTGCTCTTTTTCTGGTTCTTCTGTTTCCTTTTGCTTTGGTGCATTAACAGAATCTGCTTGTTTGCGCTTTCTAACTACAGTTAAGTCAGACATCCTCCTAAACTCAGTTGTTCTAGTGTTGGTTTTTCTTGATGCAGCTACTACTCCGGCATCTTTAAAATTAGAAAACTTTGCTAGATTAGAAGGTCCAGCAGCGTCAAATTTAGGCTCAGAAGGACTGAGTTGTTCTTCCTGATCCTTTGAATCTGCAGTATCAACCATACCTTAGCTCCCTTCTTCAGAAACCTGGCTTTTTGCTTGTTGTAATTCTAAGAGTTGTTTTGGATCTGTAGTAATGATTTGATCTTCAACGTAAGATGCATAGATTTTAATAGCAGCGTGTTTTAAGCCAGCAAAGAAAATTCCTTCTCCGACTTCACTTTCCAAAAGCAAATACTTTTCACCCTCGGTTAAGAAAAAGGTTTCTGCAACAATATCCACAGCTGCTGGAGATTGTTTTAACAAAAGCTGCATTGAAGAGTTAGTAACAATTGGTTTGCCATATGGCGAACTCATAAAGTCTGCAACATCTTGAGTAATTGTGGTTAGTCCTAAGTAGTACTTACGAGCACGTTTGGCAATACCAAAGACAAACCTTGCTGAATCTTCAAACTGCATCAAGATCCAAGCTTCATCTAAAACTAAAATGCGTTTTTTAAGCTCTGAACGAACTGCGTTCCAGATATGGTTTAAAACCACGTACATAGCAATCGGTCTTAAAGTATCTTCTAAGTCTCTAATCGAAAAGACAATTAACTGATTGTTTAATACAACATTTGTTGGTTGGTTAAATATTCCTGAAAATGTTCCTTCGCTATACTTTGTTAAACGCTGAGACAAACTTTCAGCACCAACCATACCACCTAGAATAGTCACTAGGTCACTAATTGTTGGTGCAGTAATGTTTTTAAAGTCACTGGTTTCTGTAATATCCTTAGCTGCATAAGTCTGCCACAAAGCTTTGTCCATGATTGCTTCTTCAGTTGGACTTAATTTACCAAGCATTAAATTCATCAGCCCCATCAAATTTATAATTGCGCTTCTTAAAACATCAGCATTGTCTTCTCCTGCAATTGGTAAAGGCAAATCAAAAGGATTGATACGTGAATCTGAGTTCAAAGAAATATTTAGGTACGTACCACCAACAGCATCTGCTAAATGCTTGTATTCATTTTCAGGGTCAATGATGATGACATCTGTCCCCATCATCATGCTTCGCAAAACCTCTAATTTAACTGCATATGACTTTCCAGCTCCAGACTTTGCAAAAACCAAAGTATTTGCATTTTCCATTTTGAAACGATCAAAGATGATTAAGCTGTTGTTGTGTCTATTAATACCGTAGAGAATTCCTTCATTGTTTGAAAGATCTGCAGAAACAAAAGGAAAAGTCGTAGACAAAGGCGAGGTATTCATGTTTGTATTAACATCAATCTCATCTGCAAACAAAGGCAGAGTTGAATTTAATCCCGCTTTAGTCTGTAAGACAGAGCGCTTGGTGATGATTAATTTTGCAGCCATCGTGCTTTCAAAAATTGAGGAATACTGATCAAGTTCTTTTAAAGAATCTGCATAAATTGTGAAGTACAAAGCAAACTTAAAGAACTTCTCTGTTCCTTGTTGGAGTTGGTCTCTTAAAAACTCCACGTCTTTGTACGCTGTTTCAAGCACAGGATCGCGGACATTTCCTTTTTCCTGGTCTATAGCCATGGAAGAACCTAATTGTCCAACCTTGCTTCGAAGTTTCTTTAAAATCTCACCAGAATCAATTGGATAGATGAACATGGACATGTCCATGGCAGTATCCATGTTAATGACAGAGGAAAGCCAGTCAGTTGAAAGAAAACGCGGATATGTTAAGACAAAGAAACTGCGTCCATATTTTCCGTTTAACTCAAAATATGAATTCTCAAAAGTTAAAGCAGCGGGTGCAATGACATCTTTAAGGGAAGTTAAGCCTTCGCGATATTCTTTTTCCACAGCTAAAATCTGCTTGTTGGTTTCCTTTTCTTCAATCTTTTGTTGCAAAGCCTGTTTCTTCGCGTCCAGCTCTTGTCTTGTTGGGGGTATGATTAATGACATATCAAGCCTTTAGATTAATATCGCTTAATTTTGAAGCATCGATTAACGGTGCACTATCTAAGTTGTATGAATTGTAGAAGAGTTCTGTTAAAGCTTCGGTGTTTAAAGCAATTGCTTTTAAGCCAATCTGCGCCATACCACCAATGACTGTGTTGATCTTTTGTTGCATTTTTAAACGCTCTGTTTCAAACTTTGCATTCTTTGCGGCAAACTCTTCTGCCTGAGTATTTTTACTAAACATACTAAAGAAACCTTTCTTTGATTTACCAGGTAATAGTCCTGGGGAGTGTGTGATGATTATATAGAAAGACTTGTTCATAATACTTGCGTTTTCAACAAGCTTTGAAATGAACTGAATGTATTCTTGAGTTTGTACTCGTAAAAGCTCGTTAGTTTGTCGCTCCATTTGTTTGTGCACTGCTTCTAGATATACATGAATATCCATTTTTCTTGATTGCATTAAAATCTGAATCTCAAAATCAATGGAGTTTAAAAAGTTTTGATAGCCATAGATCATGGCATTTTGTTCTTCTGTGCTTTTTAAAGCAAAGTTTGTGCTGGAAACCGCAACCACAGCTAAATACCCGCCAGTATCTAAAATGGCTGTGTCTCCTTTAATTTCCGAGATCTTCAAAAAGGATTGGGTGCTTTTATGCTGTTCGTCTTTTTTTGCCATACTTCTAACTCCCCTTCTGTTTATTTACTAACTGCGCCTCTTGCTCACTTTTTTCTTGTAACAATCTAGTTAAGTTCTTAAGCTTGCTCTGTGGACTTTCTTCCTCAGTAACAGCACTGTTTTGAGAAGCTGCTTTAACCTGTTCTACTGTAATTGTTTTAATATCTAAATTATCCATTCTTGCCGTTTTATGAAAAACTAACTGTTTTGGCTCTGTTAAAAACTTTAAAGCCAAAGGTATTGAATCATAAAGGCGTTTACCATTGAACTGTCCAAATGCCATGACTAGGCCAATGACTGCAACAGGCAAGCCTACAATGAAGAAAACAACACCCAACTGAAATATTCTAAACAAAGCAACATCAATTAAACCCGCAACAAAAATTATACCAAACTGTTTTAACGTAAACGGTCCGATGATTTTGTCTTCAACATCAATGAATTGTGGTACTGGAAATTGCATCTTCTCCCCTTAATTATACTACATAAACTGCTCTAACTTCTTACGAAAATCAGCAAAAGCTTCAAACTCATCTTTAGTTAGAAAATCCTGTCCTTTTACATCCATATCTTTAACAACCTTAGCATAGGCACTGTCTCGATCTGGGTTTGAATCATTTAACAAAGCAGTACCAATTTCAAGATATGTTTTGTACAAAGAACTTTCTTCAATCGCAGCAACCAAATCAAAAGGCTTGTATCTAGAACTCAAAGCTGAAATTGAAAGAACAATATTTTGCAGATCTTCAACAACAGTATCACCGTGTAAATGCGCAGGACTAAGTTTCTTAAAATCCTCAAGAGTCTTTAACTGCAAAGGTTCTGGTTGAGTTTTAGGTTTGGGTGCAATTACAGGTTTTGCTTGCGGCTTTAACACAGGAGCAGGAGTAGCAGGCATGCTTGGTTTTGCTGGCATGCCCTTGTTCTGCATCTCCTTAACAATGCTTTCAACTCTTTGCTGCAAGGCTGTTGGATCTGAAGGCGCTGGAACCACAGGAGCTTTTGGTACAACCACAGTTTGTTCTTTTGGAATTACTGGCTCTGGTGCTTTAACTACTGTTGTATGTTCTGGAATTTCTAATTCATAGAGCGGTTTGCTTGTACCTATTTCCTTTTCTTTAATATCAACAAGTTGTGGTTTAAAGACTGGTTTTGGAGTTTCTGGAACTGGTTTCGAAACTTGGGGTACAGGCTTTGGGGCTGCTGGTATTACTGGCGCATTCTGTAACATCTCAACTGCAGCACCGGGCTTTAATATTTCAATTAATTCCGCAACCTGTTCTTCATTCATTGCAGACAAAAGCTGCAACCACTCGGTCTTTTCTAAAGATGAAAGTAGTGTTGATTGCTGGACTATTATTTTTGCTTGTTCATTTAGGTTCATAACAATTACCTCCCAACCCTAGTTCTTAAATCTTGAAGCTTTTGATCAATGTTTAATCCTCCCTGATTTTGTGTTTGCGGTGTTGGAACATTACCCTGGGCTTCTTGAAAAGCTTGTGCTAATACCTCCATATCTTCTCTTGCATCCTGTAAATCATCTTCATCAACGACTTTCTTTGGTCTTTCAGAATTTATGAGGTCATCATAGAACTTCAAGACCTTCAAAAGTGATTGTCTATATACTTGGGTTAAAGAACGAACATTACCACCCTGGTTAACATAACTTAAGCGTTCAACGCTACCACGCTTTGGAGTCTTTGAAGGGAACTTTGCATAGTCCTGAATCCAGTATCTTAATTCTGGTAAATATTTCTTGCCTTCTACCTCAACCGGATTAACACCAAGCCTTTCAGTATTTAAAGAAAGATTTTTAACCAAAACTGAAAACTTGTTTTTTACAACAGTATCGTCATAATCCAAAAAGTATTCATTAACCAAATTATCTGGATTAAAACCATTTTGAATTGCAAAAAGAAGTCTTGATCTCAAAAGATTCTCTTGATCATCAGAGGCAAGTACAGGAAAAGCTTTGAAAGCAAGCAAAGTCCAGATTACTTCGTACTGATCATACATCTGTGGATTAACAGACTGGATCGTGGCTCCTTGTTCTGACATAGACTGAGAAAGCGCCTTTAAAAACTCTTCAGCCTCTGCTGGGTCACCTGCAATGACAGTTCCATCTGCTTGAAGCTTGATAGATTCAAGGCTTTCTGCAGAAGAAAGATTTTGTAAGTATTCTTTTATTTCAGGAAGGCTCATATGATTTTATTTAAGGCGTTGGGACTTCTGTCTCTTCTTCTGAAGTTCCAGAGGACTTTTTACCCTTATTAGTCTTTGCTTGTTCTTCTGCGGTTTTAATTCTTGTTCCTGGTGTACGCAAATTCTCCTTCAATGCTTCTAGTTCATCGCCAGTAACTTCAATTTCTGATCCACTAGCATCAGTTGTAAAGTACTTATCAACTTCCTTAATTTTTCCATCAACTTCACGTTCAACTGTATGCCTGACATAGGATGGAACACCTCCGGAAGGTAAGTCACTATACTGAGGATGCCCAGCGTAAGTTATACCTTTCGAAGCATTATATACTCTCTTGGCAAAAGAAGGATGCTTTGCAACAACATAATCCCAAACTTTTTTCTGCTCTGGAGTTTTGAAAACAAATGCCCCAGTTCTTTGATCAATCTTAGCACCAGCAAAATATTCCATTGCTCTTTGATTCAAAGGAACGCTGTTGTACTTATCCATTCTCTTGATATACATTTTCAAAGGTTCGCTGATCTCTCCCGTAGCTTCGTCAATCCTATCAAGACCAGTTGGATTTACAGCAGGCAAATCCTGTGCGCCCCAGTGACGAATTTGGCGCATTTGTCTAAGATGTCTTGCAACCATCGCTTTTCTGTAGTGTTCTTTGAACTCATCTGTTTGCTTCAACTTTTCAATTTTTTCATTAACACCCTCGATTATTTGTCCATTTTGATCTACTAGCCCTTTTCTCTCTGTTGAAATTTGTTGTAAACGCTGGTTAATTTGTTGTTTTCTTTCTGCTGTGGTTTCTGACTCAGATGCTTCTTGTGTTAACTCCTGCTCTTCCATATCTAAATCTATCTTTATACCAGCACCGCCTTCTCTTTCAACAACAATCTGCTTTAACCGCTCCAGCATCGCTGGTTTATCAGCATCTTTAGTCAAAGGGTGGTCTAGCTTAAGCTTTAATTCCTGTTCTTCTCTGGTTAAATCTCTTAAACGGTCAAAATGGGGTTGTATTGGAGCATAAGCTGCAGCATATTCTTTTTCGTCTGTTAAATGCAAACCAATACCATAACCAAGCTTTTTTTCTTTTGAGATGTCGTTTATTGAATCCTGGAACCTCTTTAACTCATGATCATCTTTCAACACATCTCTAAAGAAAGCATTTTGTGCTTCTTCTGTAAACTCACCTTGTCCGGTCCAGTCCTCAACAATGTCTCTAATTTTACCTTTCTGGTATGCTGATGTAATTAAAGCACGCACTTCTTGTCCACCACGTTCTGTTTTAGCATACCCTGAATCAACAAAGCCTCTTAACAAATCCATAAGCTCAGGTGCAGATTTTGTATCAAAGTGGGGAAGAAAAACTCTTTCTTGTTTTTCTTGTTCTGACTTTCTAATCTCATGCCACTGCGTACCCTTTGATCTATCAACAACGACCATATCTTCTGCAGCCATCTCAACATTCTTTTGCGCCTCCTCATTTAACTCCTCAAATTCTTTATGTCTTGCTTTGTATGCAGCATCAGGATTTAATGCCGAAACTGCCCAACCGGCTAATTTTGTACGCCAAGCAAAATCTTTACCCAAGTTTGACCAGCCAAATTTCTTACCAGCATTCTGATCCGCAAAGTGCATTTTCTCATACAAACCTTGGGTCTTTTCACGCTTCCACCTCTGAGCTTTTTGATAGCCCATCTCTCCTAACATCTCTATTGGTTTAACACCAACTGCATGTGTTGCTTTCTCAACAGCACCGGTAATTGCGCCTGCTCCAAACGTACCAAGTTCTTTTGCAACTTCAAGTCCTGCCATCAAACAAACAAGCAACAAAACACTCGACAGCGAGTTGTATGCAAACTGCGCTGCAGTATTAACCCCTCCTGTAACTAAAGATGTATTTTCTGTTGCTTTAGCAAGAAACTTTGATTGTGAGACAGCAATGACTGCGCAAAGATGTAAGAAGAACCCTAAAATCGGTGTCTGAAAAGCATATTTTAAGAAATTGCTCCACCACTTCATTGCTTCGTGGTGTGTATCAGGCAAAATCATACCAACATATGCAACCGGTGAAAACATTAACAAAAGCCAGAGTGCCACAATTCGAATTACTAAGAAAGCAGCAATAGCTGCAAAAACAAAGAACGTTCCAACAGCAAAAATGAAATACACAAGAGTTGCAATCAAATCAGCAAAACTGCCTTGAAAAATACCCTTAGAAATATTCTGCAAAGGTGAAATCATCAATTGATGAGCCAGAGCATTTAAAACGTCCTTGTTATTAGGTAAAAACTGCGCCTGAAACGTATCTGCAACTCCAAGTACTAACTGTGCCACCACCAAGCTAAAGTTAACTGCAATTGCCATTAAAACCAGTTCAGGAATCAAATGCTTGTAGTTATACTTTTCAACACGTAAAAGCGTTGCCATACCCAAGATAATCATGGCGATAATGAAAAGAATGTTAGCAACGTTTCTAACAAAGACCCAGCCTACTAGAATGACGGCGGAGAAAGAAGCGTCGTGTGGTTGAATGGTTAACAAAACCTGAATTATCGGAAGAATAATATTATTCAACAAAAAATACAGAGTTCCAACTATACCAAAAGCAAGAGTTTGCAAAATCTTGTTGATGACTCCAAAAAGAGGATCTAAAACAGCATCAGCAACAGTTTTATTGCTTTTCTCTACTGGTGGAAAAGCTGTTGCAGCTTTTGCTTCACTAACCTTGCCTTCTGCCTTATACGAAGTATTGGCTTGAAGATCTTTTACGACAACTTTAACAACTTTCGCTTGACTAAACTCAAAATGGATTGGATTTTTGTTATCCAAGTCTACTATCTGATAGTCATTATCAAAACTCCAATGTATTTCAAACTTACCTGAATTACATGATTTATTGGCACAAGCAATTGGTGAAGTATTAAACAATACTGTCGCAGAATGCTTTGCGACTGATTGATTAGAGAGTCCTGTTTTTGCATTTATGGAACCTAGTTGATCCCACTCAAGCTTTAAACTAATACTATCAGCTGCTGAAACCTGAGTGTTTGGTGTTAAAAACCCTAGTAAACTAAGGGCAAAAGCAAAAAATAGCCCAGCCATCCTTTTTTTACTGCTCTGCTTTTTGTGGATTATTTTTGTTTCAGAAATCAAGTGATTTTGCTTAACTTTCTCAAAATTATTATCTCATAAAAACCGATAAAAGACAAATTTAAACCAACAATTTAAAAAGGCGGCAAATGCCGCCTCTAATTTTACTGTCCCCAGTATCCATCCCCAGGATTTTCGGTCATAAAGTCTTCCTGCAAGGAGCTGCCAGTATCTTTAATCGGATCACCTAACTTTTGAGCTGGGGTCTTCTTGTTTCCTAGTAAGAGCTTAATGAAATCCTGCATCACATCAACATGGTCTTGAGGTTTTAACTG
>DAIEPO010000017.1 GCA_027348385.1 bacterium | reverse complement strand
CTTCTTCTTAGTAGCTTTTTTCTTAGTAGCTTTTTTCTTCGGAGCTTTCTTTGATTTAGTGGTACTGCTCTCTGATTGAACCTCTGTTGTAAGTGTTGCGCTTTCTACAGACTGAGCTGCTGCATGCATTTGTGGCTCAGTGGCTGTTGCAACGTGGCTTGTTAACAGCATTGTGATTGCTGTAAATATAATCGCGATATATTTCATTTTTCACTCCCCTCTTTTAATGACAAAACAAAAAGACCTTCGCTTGGAAGGTCTTTTTGTTAGAAGTTTGCTTTATTCTTTTAAAGCTTCTTCAGGAAATAGTTTTTTAAAAAGAGTTCCCAGAACACCGTTTACGAATTTACCTGATGACTCTCCACCGAAAGTCTTACCCAGCTCCACCGCTTCGTTTATAGCCACTTTTGGTGGAACCTGTTTTTCAAAAAGCAATTCAAATATTCCGATGCGCAAGATATTTCTATCAACTACTGTGATTTGATCCAATGGCCATTCTGGAGCAGTCTCAACAATTGTCTTATCTATATCTTCAAGATGCGTTTGGACCCCACTAAGCAAATCATAGATGAATGCAGTATCTTCCATACCCGGAGCCAACTGTTCTATGTTGTACTTTGCTAGATCTTTAAGCTGTTCTTTCTTACCGTTAAAATCCCACTCATACAGGGTCTGCATTGCTACTGTTCGTGAGAGATGTCGGTTTGCCATGCTTTTTAAGTTATTTAACTTTGCGGACAGAACGTCCCTTGTAAAATCCACAGCTCTGACAAATCTCATGCGTTCTCATAGGAGCGCCACAGTTTTTACAAGCTGCATATACTTTTGCTTTTAAAGCGTGGTGAGATCTTCTCTGGTCTCTTCCTGATCTGGTTTTATGCTTTTTTGGAACACCCATAGTTTTATGATTACCAAGTTAATATACAGGTTTCATTTTAGAACAAAAAAGCCTGTATGTCAACGCGTACTCCAAACAGCTAAAGAACCTTTCAAACTATTTTCTTTTTAACCTTCCTACTATCTATACTCAAAAAAGATTAAATATTCGTTAACAAAAGATTAAGCATACAAAACAAAAAGACTCGTGCCATAGAGCCTCAGATATAAATGCTCTTACACAAGCCTTTTGGGTTGCCCCCAATCCGTATGCACGAAATCAGGAGCCATGAATATATTTTGTTTTAACTGACAATATTAACCTAAAAAACAGGGCTTGTCAAGGGTGGGTCTGGGGCAATCAAAAAAGCAGACAAACCGTGTTGGTTGCTGCTTTCTTGCTTGTTCCCCTGGAATGCTCCAGGGGGTTGCCCGCCCCGAATCAGATCGGGGCGGGCTTCCCTGGTGACCGCGACCGGCTGCCTGCCGCTACTGCGCGGTGCCGCTGCCGTCGCCCTGCGTGGCCGGCGCGCTCGTGCCGTCGCCGCTGCCATCGCTGCCCTTGGTCGCGTCCACGTTGCCGGTGCTCGAATTCGTCGTCCGCGGCTTGCGCGTGCGGGGTCCAGCCATGCTCGTGGTGGTCATCAGTGTGTTCCTCCTGACGGGTTGTTCATCGTCCTGGACCCTAGTGCCAGAACGATGTGGTTTTCTGCAGCCGCCTGCCCGCTTTGGGCTCATACTACTCGCTCCGCTCTCGCAGGCGACTGTAGAAAGTTTGCTGCAAAAAGGCATATTAGCATTTTTAGGTTTATCTAGTCAACCCCTAAAGGTGCTAGAATATAGGGGTCATATGGCTATATATATTAAAAAAAGCAGTTTTCTGCAAAGAAAAGAATCCCTGTTTATTATCCTGTTTGTCATAACTCTTGGGATTTTTGTAGTTTTAAGCTATCTAACCCAGGTTGGTATTCAAAGCTATTCTGCCCTTTCTGACTGGATGCTTATGATCATCCTGTTAATCCCTTTGGGATATACTCTGGCAAAGCTTTTTGAAAAACGCTCTCAGAGATTTTCAAGAGGCATTTGGGGTGAAGAAAGTGTCATGAAAGAATTACTTAGACTACCCCATGATTTTTATATCTTTCACAACCTTTCTCTAAGACACGGTGGTGATATTGATTTTGCAGTGATTGGTCCTACAGGAATTTTTGCGATTGAAGTTAAAAGCCACTATCGCCCAAATGATGGACAGATGCATGCTTTCTTAAATCAATCACACAGAGCTGCCATGAAATTAAAACATTTCATTGATGCATACTGCAGAAGAAAAGTTTGGGTGAGCGCACTTTTAGTACTTCCAAACAACAAGAGAGACGGCATTGAACATGTTTCTGATGATGTTACTTTGGTGCATAAGCATGAGTTGGTTGAATATATATTAAATTCTCAAAAACACTCTGTACCAGAGGTTGAATATATCGCAGCAGTCATAAAAGATGTGTAGGCGGAATTAAAAAAGCCCTCTGCTTTGGAGGGCTTTTTTAGTCTTGATTTTTTGTTTTGATTGTGCCAATATGCAATGAAACCCCCACGCAGGATGCAGTGCACTTCACCCCAAACCTGCGAGGGATCGCAGGGAGGAACAATGACATTCGGCAAGCGCGCCCCAGTCGATACCGGCCCAAACCCTGGCGTAATCGCGATCGTCATCATCGCGATCGTCTTCGCGGTCGGTTACTTCCTGGTCAACAAGACCCCGAAGCAGCAGGCTGCTGCCCAGACGCCGCCCGCAGCCGTCGTCGACACGACGACCAAGCCGTGAACCCCCACAGGGGCCCTGAGACAGTGTATCGTCTTGGGGCCCCGGTTCGTTTTATGGGTTAAATTTACTCATTACTTGCCTGCCTTTGTTTCCTGGGTGGAAAGCAAGCTCGTCTTTTTCTAACACTATACTATCCTGAAGGTGTATTTTTTTTGTCTGTAATTTACCTGAAATCTTTTCAAGAAGATCACCTAGTCTATTGTTTAAAGCCCATTCTAGAAACTCTTTAATCTTTGAAGCTTTTGGGGTGGTGTATTTAACAAGTTGTGGTTGTGCTAGATATTCCTTTATCCAAAAAAGGTTTGCTTCTAAAAACTGATATATTTCTTCTGCACCATAGTATGGGATTAGAGAAGTATATTCTACTGCTGAATATATATGCTGTTCTCGATTTAAACGTTTACCTTGTTCAATATAGTGGTTTAAGCAAAAACGGTTAGCTGTTTTTCTACCATGTCTTCTAACACCAAAGATTTGAAAGAAGGCGCTTAAAAAAAGTCTTGCTAACCAAATTCTGTTTGGTTTTGTTAAAACAAATATATCAATATCACTTCCCTCTCTAGAATTAGTTATGGCTTCAGACCCACCAAGTGCAAGTCCTGCGATGAACGGAATGTATTTAATTTTAGAAAGATATTTCTTTGTTCTTTTAAGGCGTTTGGTTGCAAAGAGATTGTTTTTTAATCTTTGCTCTGATATTTCTGCTCGTCCTGGCAAGTAGTAGAAACCATTTGAAGTTTGAACCTGATCTTTTAAGTCTGTTTCAAGGATTGTTAATATTTCAGAAAGTGTTGCTTGGTTGCCTTTGTCAGCTAGTAGATATTTATGTATTTCTAAAAGCGTCAAAGGGTGATTTTGAAGATCAAAGTATTTAAGGGTTTTGAGGATTTGTTGCGCGAGCATTTTTAGAATATATCTGTGAGGTTGTCTGCTTCTAACTCTTTCCATTCATCATAGCCGTCTTCTTTGAAGAAGCGCATTTTGTGAGTTTTCTCTGTGTCTGAAAAAACATATTCTGTTCTAGCACTGTCACCCTGACGATGGGAATAGTGCATCTTTTTTTCAAGGACTACAGGCTTAGTTTCGCGTATTAAACGAAATCTGCCCTTGTCGTTTGTAAACTCCAAAATCTCCTGGGTGCCCTGTTTTACAAGACCGTCAGCTGTCTCTGCAAGTAAATCCTCGATCTTTAAATCAACGTCTTTAAAGGACTTTTTTGCATGCTCTATTAACATGTTCCATTTATCATCTTGCATAAATGCTCCTTGTTTAAAGCTTCTTTAAGCAGTATATATTATCCAGCTATTTCTGGCAGTGTTTACAATATGTACTGGTTCTAGAGCCAATTTTCTTAGAGACTAGTTTTGTTTTGCAGACTGGACATGGTTTGCCTACTTTGCCATATACTAAATGCTTTTCCGTGTATTTACCACTACTGCCATTGGTTGTTAGGAATGTTTCAATTGAAGAACCTCCAGCTAAGATTGCTTTGTTTAACACTTTTTTTATGTTTGTATGTAATGTTTTTAATTGTTGCTCTATTAAGCTTGAAATTTTTCTTGTTGGGTTGATCTTTGAAAGAAAAAGGGATTCATCAGCGTAGATATTGCCAATGCCTGAAATCACTGTTTGGTTAAGTAGGAAGTCTTTTGCTCTCTTGTTTTTGTTTATTTGTGATATTTTTTTAAACTCTGCAAATGATAATGTCAGTGGTTCTGGTCCAAGGTTCGAAGTTTTAAAAACCTCTATTAGTTCTTTTTGATTAACTAATCTTAAATGTCCGAATTGTCTGGTGTCATTGTAGAAAAGCTGACTGCCATCTTTAAAAGATATTTGCACATGAGTATGTTTGCTTGGAAGTTTTTCTTTGGTTGCATTTTTTGCAACAGAAAGTAGAATTGGCTGATGCAACTGTTTTTTTCTTCGATATATTAGTTGTCCAGACATGCGCAAGTGAATGACTAGAAAGTAATTGTTTGAAAGGGTGATGATTAAATACTTTGCTCGGCGTTCTACTTTAAGCACTTTTTTGTTTTTCAACCCATTAACAAAATCTTTTGTTAATTTCTTTGAACCTTTTTTAATATTTGATATTTTGCCTGCCCCGACTTTGACCATTTTGTCGGTATATACAAAAACATCCTTAACTTGCTTGTGCTTCAAGGATTTTGCAAGCCCTTTTTTTATAGTTTCAACTTCTGGCAATTCTGGCATATACTTAAGTGAAGAAGTATTTAGAATATATGGATTTTAACGCATTTTTTAGCAAAATTCAATTTAAGTTTAATGAAAAAGACCAAGAGCTTTTAGAACGCGCGTATCGCTTTGCAGAAACTGCGCATCTTGGGCAGAAACGTTTTTCTGGCGAAGAATACTTTGTGCACCCAAAAGAAGCGGCTTTAATTTTAGCTCGTATTTTCCCTAATGCAACAACTGTTGCAGCAACGCTTTTGCATGATGTTCCTGAAGATACTAAAGTTGGCCTTGTTGAAATTGAAAAAGAGTTTGGTAAAGAGGTTGCTTCTTTAGTTGATGGTGTTACAAAGCTTGGTAAGGTCAGACTACGCAACAGCAAGGACAAATACTATGTTGAAAATTTACGTAAGATGTTTGTGGCAACCTCTAAAGACATCCGAGTCATTTTGATCAAGCTTGCAGACCGCATACATAACATGCGCACAATAAAGTATGTTAAGAAAGAAAAGCAAAAAAGAATTGCTGAAGAAACTTTAGAAATTTTTGCCCCAATCGCAAATCGTTTAGGCATCGGGGAATGGAAGGACGAATTAGAAGACACTGCTTTTGAAATTGCAAATCCTGAGGCTTTTGAAAAAACCAAAAAAATCTTAGAAACAGCGCTTGCTGGTAGACAAAGCGCTTTAAAGAAACTACAAAAAGATGTTGCAACTATCTTGAAAACAGAAGGGGTTAAGTTTGAAGACTTAAAAGGACGTGTTAAACGCGTATATTCCCTGTACAAGAAGCTTCCACGCTATGACGGTGATGTTAACAAGATTTATGACTTAATTGCTTTAAGAGTCATTACCCAATCAACTGCTGACTGTTACGCAGCTCTTGGCGCTATACACAAGCATTTACAGCCTCTACCAGGCCGAGTTAAAGACTTCATTGCTCTGCCTAAACCAAATGGTTATCGCTCTATCCATACTACTGTTTTTGACTCTGAAAAGAATGTCTTTGAAATTCAGATCAGGACTGAACAAATGCATGATGAGGCTGAACGAGGTATTGCAGCACACTGGGTATATGAAGAGGAGGGCAAAAGTGATGGTATTAGAAGTATGAAGGTGCAATGGGTTGAAGATTTACAAAGTATGCAGGATGAGATCAAGAATGCTGAAGATTTTCTACAAGCTCTGAAGATAGATTTTTTTCAAGACCGTATTTTCGTGCTAACTCCCAAGGGTGATGTTAAAGATTTACCAGAAGGAGCAACCCCAATTGATTTTGCTTTTTCAGTTCACTCAGATCTTGGTTTCTTTATGCTTGGAGCTAAGGTAAACGGTAAGATGGTTAAAATCGATCACGCCCTGCAAAGCGGTGATGTTGTTGAGATTATTAAAACAAAAAAACCTGTGAAGATTTCACAGGATTGGTTAAAACAGGCTAAGACCTCAAATGCTAAACACAAGATCCGCCACTATTTGCATGAAAACCAAAGCGGTATATTTAACACCCTGAAGAACTTTATTAAAAGGAAATAAAAGAACCTCTGTGCGAGGTTCTTTTTTAGCTATTCTCCTAGGGTGTGTTTTGCGTATACTGGGCTATGTTTTAAAAGCTCTTCTTCGCTAAACCAAATCGGAATTTCTTTTGCAGCGTCTTCTATTGAACCTGAAGCATGAATGAGGTTCTTTACACCGATTTTTTTAACATCAGCGTGCTTGAAAGAAATGTGTGAGTAATCTCCACGAATTGTTCCGGGTGCTGCTGCTTTTGGTTCTGTTGGACCAGTCATTTTTCTAACTAACTCAACTGCTTCAACTCCTTCAAAAACAATTGCAACCACAGGACCTGAGACTAACATCTCAACTGTTGCTCTCAAAACATCTGCGCCTTTTCTTTCTCCAAGATCGTGGTAATGTTTTGTTGCAAGATCCTCATCTGGCTGAACCATTTTCATGCCAGCGATCTTTAAACCAACGCGTTCAAAACGTTGTAGGATTTCTCCAACTAATCCCCTGCTAACTGCGTCTGGTTTTAGTAATACTAATGTTCTTTCCATATTTTTCGGTTATTTAATTATTGCTTTGTTAATTAAAACAGGGGTTATGGGGGCACCATCTTCTGTGCCAAAAGGACCTGGGTTTACTGGCACTGCACCAATTTTCTTAACTACATCAAGACCTAAAGTTACTTTACCAAAGATAGTGTATGCGTTAGGTAAATCTTTGCGTGTTTCAGTCATAATGAAGAACTGTGAACCATTGGTGTTTGGTCCTGAATTTGCCATAGCTAGAACACCTTCAACATATCCTTCTTTGTAAGAGGCTGTATCTGGATTAAGTTCGTCTTCAAACTTACCGCCATAGACGCTTTCACCACCAGCACCTGTGCCTGTTGGATCACCTGCTTGAATTACGAAACCATGTGATACTCTATGAAACTTAATGCCATCATAGTATCCTTTTTGGATTAAACAAACAAAGTTTTGAACTGTTTTTGGGGCATCTTGATCATAGAGCTTGAAAGAAATATCACCCATGCTTGTTTCTAAAACAGCAGTTTTGTTTGCAATATCAACCGCTGGTTTAAACTTGCCGTTGCTGTCTTTTTGTGAAGCATCTGTGCAAGGATCTGTCTTTGCTTTGTTTTCTTGAGTTACCATATCTTTTACTTCCTCTCGGGTCTCCTTTTTATTATTCTTAACAATTAACACCACTGCAGCAATTATGAGTATTACTGCTAAGACACTTGAAATTTTTACTGCTTTTGTCATTTTAAAAGTTTTACTTAATTACTTGATAATTTTACCAAACTTTTAGCTATCTTTCAACCTCCGCTTTAGAGCAACATATCCCAAGCAAATACCAATATATATTATGACTAAAACACTACTACTAATACCAAAGTTAAGAGTTGAATATTTAAAAGCTGCAAGCTTTGAAACCACAAACAAAGAATAACTTAGAGGGATTAACAGAAGCTTGGCTGTTAGAAAACCAATTAAGGGCAAGCAAACTAAATATCCCAATGCTAAAGACACTGGTAACAGCGGCAATATTAAAAGATTGGAAATTGGTGCAACAACTGAAAACTGTTGAAAGAAATACAAGGTTAGCGGAATTGTTGATATTTCAGCAGCCAAGGTTGTTGCAATGATACTTTGTATTTCAAACTTTTTTGGAATATGTAGTTTCTCTAAAAACATTTCAATCAAAGGAACAAAAAAAAGTATTCCAAGGATTGAAAGAAAAGAAAGCATAAAACCAATGTCATATTTAATGATTAAAGGGTTTTGTAAAACTAAAAGACCAGCAGTTAAAGCAAGTGCAGGAAGTAATGCATACTGCCTACCAAAGCTTTTACCAATTACAAAGATTCCGGACATTAAAGCAGCCCTAATCACACCAGCTGCAAAGTCAGCCATAACTATGTAGAGGAATGCGACTGCTAAACATATGGCCCAAGCTTTCTTTTTACCAATGTATACCCCTAGTTTGTTGCAGAAAAGCAGGATTAAAGTTAGAGTAAAGCCCGAAACTGCAATGATGTGTGCTAAGCCTGCTTTGGTAAACTCAGTTATAGTTTTTTCGGAAAGTAATTCTTTTTGTCCAACAAGAAATGAAACTAGCAAACCAGCTTGTTCTTTAGGAAGTCTTTGTTGAAACTGTTGGTAAACCCAATGTTTGAATTTTAAACTCCAATATATCGCTGGGTTGTATTTAAACGAAACACCTTTTGCTGGAGTTAAAACAAAAATATCTGGTGAGGAAAGTTGCGCGTAGATATTTTTTGACTCTAAGTATCTTTTGTAGTTAAAGTCCCCTTCACTGTTTGGTTCCTTAATTTTGCCACTTACAAAAACATAGTCTCCGTAAAAATATTGATCCCTAGTATACAACGTTGTTAAAAGTAATTGTTTTTTGTTGTCTGGTTTTAAAGTAATCCTTTTAAACTTTTGTTTGTATGTTTCAGGGTCTTTAACAATGTATCCTTTGAAGTAAACTTTTTTGTCATAATAGTTTTTGTATGTGCTTTGTTTCCAGGAAGAAAGCTCTGCTATTAAAAAACCAAGTAAGAAAAAAGTTAAGAGTATTGCTAGGACCTTTATTTCCCTATGTTTTAAACGTATAGCTAAAAAAAACGTTATTAAAAGAACAACTAAAGCATAATATATACCAACGTTAAAACTAACCCCTACGAATGCTCCTAAGAGTAAAAAACAAACACCCCAAACAAAAATGCTAGACTTGTTCATTTTGCAAGTCTAGCACCCTTAAATTAAATATATATTAACTATTTTAAAAGCTTCTGTAGTTCTTTAAGCAAGCTTTTTTGCTTGATGGTTCTCTGTTTTCTGGTCTCTAGGTTTCTTAAGGTAACTGATTGTTTTTTTGCTTCATCCAAACCAAGCAAAATACCATATGTAATTGATTTTGCTTCGGCAAAAGCAAACTGCTTTTTAATGTCAGCCAAAGTGTAAAAAAGCTCAGCATTAATACCTGCTTTTCTAAGTGTATTAAGCATTTTTAAATATTCTGTTTGTAAGGATTCTTCAATATTTAAGATCAAGACTGAAACGATACCTTTGTTTTTAATTAAACCCAGGTCTTGCATAGCTGCAAACAAACGATCAATACCAATGGAAATACCGACAGCTGGGATGTCTTTGCCTGTAAAGAGTTTAATTAATTGATCATATCTACCTCCACCTGCAACTGAACCATATTTTTTAGAGTCTTCTGTTTCTGTGATGATAGTTTCAAATATTGTTGAAGTATAGTAATCCAAACCACGAGCTAAAGAAAGATCAATAACCGCGTTTTTAACACCAAAAGCCTTTAGTGCAATAAAAACACTGCTTAGTTCTTTTAAGCCTTGTGTTGCTTGTGGTTGTTTAAGTAAATTTTCTTCTACAAATGTTTTTAAAGCATTAATATTAGTAACTTTAGCGGAGGCTAATGTGATTAATTGTTCTGCTTGTTTTGTGTTTAATCCGGCGTTTTCTTTTAACTCTGAGGTTACTTCTTTAGCACCAACCTTTTCTAATTTATCTACTGCTCTAATTGCATCAAGAATTTTTCCTTCAGCAACTCCTGCACTTAACATAATTGCATTTAAAATCTTCCTGTTGTTTATCTTCACCACAAACTTCTTTATACCAAGCTCTAAGAAAATCTCTTCAACCATAGCCACACACTCAGCATCAGCAATGCCAACTTCTGATCCTACAACATCAACATCGCATTGATAGAACTCACGGTATCTGCCCTTTTGAGTATTTTCAGCACGCCAAACTGGAGCAATCTGATATCGCTTGAAAGGCTTAGGTAATTCGTTTTGATATTGTGCTGCAACCCTTGCTAAAGGAACTGTTAAGTCATAGCGCATAGCAACATCTCTTGCTCCATTGTCTTTGAAACGATACATTAACTTCTCCCCTTCAGTACCGTATTTACCAGCAAGAATGTCAGCATATTCTAAAACCGGGGTTTCTAGAGGCTCAAATCCAAAACGCTCAAAAACTCCCTTTATCTTTGAGAAGATCATGCTTCTTGGAATCTGATCTTTAGGCAGATAGTCCCGGAAGCCTTTTAAATTGCGTGGTTCTATTAATTTCATAGTTGTATTTTAACAGAAAAAAACCGGCTTTGAAACAGCCGGTTTTCCTTTGCCTCTTAGTTATTTCTTTAAGTAGGAAATGGTTACTGTAGTCTGAGCGTCTTTTTCTAGTCTGCTAATGACTACATTTACCTCACCTGTTGCATTCTTTGCATAGATTGAAGAAACAACAGCTGCTTCTGATTTGTTTACAATCTCGTATCTGTTTTTCTCAAAGAAAGCAATGTATGCGCTGTATTCATCTTTGATACTCTTGTCGGTTTTAAAGGATGCCGTGTATTGATCCTGAGCCTCATACTTAATGGTGTAACTAGACTCTGTTTGCGCAGCACTGTCAATTATGAGGTCTTTTGGGAAACCAGAAACAACCGTGCCTTTAGGCGCATCTGTTCTGTTTACCTTAGGAACCTCAGTGTTTTGCTTAACACTATTCTTAAGCATGAGCATTGCAATTAAAGCAATGGCTAAAAGAACAACTAAACCTACTAATATTTTTTGTTTGTTTTCCATCATTTTTGTTTCTCCCTAATGTTTTTTCTGTGATATTAGTATATCACAATTAAAAATCTATGCCCCGTATGGCCATAATCCCCTGGTAGTAAGGATGCTTGACCATCTTAATCTCAGAAACTAAGTCTGAGAGTTTAATTAAACTCTTGTAAGGATCGTGTCCTGTATATGCTAAGTGTAACTCTTTTGGTTTTTTAGTAATCAAAGCGGCGACTTCTTTTTCAGTCAAAAGTTTAAGCTCTAAGGCTGTAACTAGTTCGTCTAAAATGACTAGCTGGTATTTTTTAGACTTAAATATTTTTTCTGCTTCTTTCAAACCTTGTCTTGCTGCTTGAATATGTTTAATTCTTTGTTTTTTATCACCCAATATTCCTACAAAACCTAGTCCTGCCTGACTGCTTTGAATCTGACCAATGTTTTTTGCTTGTTTGGCATTAAAATACAAGAACTCATTTGAAACTGGCCACTCACCACTTGCTAAACGTTGTCCTTTTTTCGGAGCTTTTGCTTTAACAAACTGCAAGATGAAAACATTCATTGAAGCACCAGCAGCACGTGCGGCAAGACCAATCACTGCTGTGGTTTTACCTTTTCCTTTTCCGTAATAATAGATGTTTAAACCTTTGGGCATAAATTGTTCGTAACTATTTAACAATTAGTTAATCTTGTTCTGTTATGCTTTGTTCCTGGGCCCCAAGTTCAGGTGAACAATGCAGACTTAGCATTTTGCATTCGGGGTTCGATTCCCTGGGGTCCACCAATCATTGACGCAAAATAGACACTTTGATACAATATTTTTGCTAAGTCTGCACTACCTGAACGAATGCAAATCATCTAGCCCCGGTTTCCGGGGCTTTTGATTTACCCAAACAAATCCTTTGGCATTTTAGGTTCACCTTTAATCTCAAAGGTTTTTTGTTTTGATGCACTCCCTAATTTAATACTAATTAAACTCTTGGAAACTTCTAACTCTTCTGAAAGTAGCTCTATGATTGCACGATTTGCTTTGCCCTCAACTGGTGGCTCGTGAACCCAAACTTCAACCTCAGTGTTTGAGACTTTCTTTAGCATTCTTTTTTTAGATTTTGGGTGGGCTTTAACTTTAAGTATCATTTAAGTAAAAGAAAACCGCTTTGGAGCGGTTTTCTTTAATCTTGTTTTAATTAACCGCACTTAGAATATCCGCAGATATCACACTTCATACATCCCTCTGCCATGACAAGCATTGAGGAACAATCCGGACAAATTGGCGCATGACCATAGTCTGCCATGGAAACCTTTTGTTGTTTTGGTTGAAACTGAGCAGTTGAGTTAACTTCAACTGGGCCTTCAGAAACAGTCATTTTAACTTCTTCTTTTAAATCTAACTTGGCTGGTTCTGCTTGTTTGAATTGTAATTGTAAGCTTTGCTGTTTTCTGTTGATATGCTTTTCCATGGTCTTTGCAATTCCATCAGGCAAGGAATAGATGATTTCTCCCTGGTTGAAGGCAACTTCTGTGCTTCTAATACCCTTAAGCTGCTTGATGATCTCTTCTACTGCAACTCCTGACCTTAAGCCTAAAGAAATCATTCTGCAAAGAGCTTCTGATTGAGCTGCAAAGAAACCACCGGCTTTACCAAGTTGAGCAAAAACTTCAAATGGACCGTGTTCATCTTCATTAATTGTTACAAACAAAGAACCATATGGAGTGTTTAATTTGTAGGTTGTGCCTTGCATTTCAACTGGACGCTCTCTTGGCACAACTTCAAACTTAGTTCCATTTTGAATCAAACGCTTAACTAGAAACTTATGATCGCCAATCTGTAAAAGATCTTGTCCTTCAGAGGTTGTTTGTATAACTGGGGTTGCTTTCTTCATTTCCGTTTTGTCTGCTTTAGCTTGCAGTTGTTCTTGGACATCTTTACCTAAGTTTTTAGCATCTGTTGCTAAGATCTGCTCATCTCTGGAACCATCGCGATAGATTGTTCCGCCTTTGCAACCCAAGTCATACATTAATTCATAAAGCTTTTTAGTATTTTCAACAGTGTAGTTTGCAGGAGCATTACAAGTCTTTGAAATTGCTGAGTCTGTCCAGCGCTGAATCGCAGCTTGTACTCTTACGTGATCTTCTGGAGCAAGGCTCATTGCTGTAACAAAATATTCTGGAAGTTCTTGTCCTGGATTTTTGTCTAACCAATCTTGAGCAAGCTTAATTTTTTCTTCATGTACTCCAAGTCTGCTCTTTCTAAAGTATGACCAGGAAAAGAATGGTTCAATACCAGTTGATGTACCAACCATTGTACCAATGGTTCCGGTTGGTGCTTGGGTCATGATCGTAACATTTCTAATACCATATTGTCTGACTAAGGAGCGGATATATTCAGGCATTGCTTTCATGAATCCGCTTTCTAAGAATTTCTCAGCGTCAAACTTGGAGAATACTCCTTTTTCACGAGCAATATCTACTGATGTTTCGTATGCTGTGACCGCGATGAACTGATACAGTTTATCAATGAATTGAATTGCTTCATCGCTGCCATATCTGATCCCTAATTTAACAAGCATCTCTGCAAGTCCGATTGTACCCATACCAACTCTTCTTTCAGACATTTGCTGTTTGTAGTTTTCATCAAAGAAGTAAGGAGTTGCATCAATGACATTGTCTTGGAAGCGAACTGCGTATCTAACTGTTTCTTTTAGTTTCTGCCAATCAACTTCATTGTTAGAAAGATGTTTTGCTAAGTTAACATGTCCAAGGTTACAAACACCCCAAGCAGGCAATGGTTGTTCACCACAAGGATTAGTACAAGGAAGCGCTGCGTAGTAGTGCGAGTTAGAAAGATAGTTAGCTCGGTCAATAAAGTAAACACCTGGTTCAGCAGAAGCCCAAGCTGAAGCAATGATCTGATCCCAGATTTCTCTTGCTTTCATTGTTTTGTGCACAACGACTTTACCACCAAGCTTTTTCCACGCCTTAATATCCCCTTGTGTTTTAGCCCACTCTGATTGGTACAAAGGATCTGTTGTGTCTGGGAAAACTAAATCCCAATCAGCGTCGTTTTTAACAGCATCCATGAAATCATCTGTAACACCTACGGAAATATTCGCATTGGTGATTTTACCTGCTTCTCTTTTAGCATTGATGAAATCAACAATATCTGGATGCCAAATGTTTAGAATGAGCATCAAAGCGCCTCTTCTAGAACCGCCTTGTTCAATTAAACCAGTAACAAAGCTGTACAAGGAAGCCCAAGAAACAGAACCTGAAGAACGACCGTTTACACCTTTAACATATGCGTATCTTGGTCTGAGTGTTGAAACATTAATACCAACACCGCCACCTCGTGACATTATTTCTGCCATTTGTCTTAAGGTGTCAAAAATACCGCCTCTAGAATCTTGAGGACATGGGATGACATAGCAGTTATAGAAAGTTAGGTTTTGTCCGGTTCCTGCGCCGGTAAAGATTCTGCCTGCTGGAACATATTTCCAATCATCCATTAACTCTCTAAATTTACCTTGCCATTCATTTTGTTTCTCAGGGGTTTTTTCAACGCTAGCAATATGACGAGCTATGCGCTCAAACATTTGTTCAGGAACTGTTTCCAAAGGTTTGTCTACATGCTCAATTGCGCGTTTTTCTACTGAACCATCTCTTAGAGTAACTTCAACTTGCTTACTTACTTGATCCAAGGATTTAACTGTACCGATTTCGCGCTGTCCTGTTTTTAGGTTGACGTTTATAACTACGGTGTCGCCTACAGCTAAGGTTTCTTTTTTAGCGTCTTTAACAGCATAACGATCTAAAAAGATTTTTTCTCCGAGTTCGGAAAGGGCGTTCTTGGTTCTGGTTTGTAAATTTTCAGTCATTGTTTTTAATTATTCCTGGTTATTGTTATTTTTAAAGTTTTTGCAGTTCTGCTTTGAATTCTTCGATGTCCTCAAACTGCTTGTAGACCGATGCGAATCTAACGTATGCAACTTTGTCGACCTTTTTAATCTTTTTCATGACTATGTCTCCAATCTGTTCTGTAGTTATCTCAGGGTCTGCGGCTTTTTGTATTTCCTGTTCAATCTGTGAAATGAGTTTCTTGAAGTTCTCTTCTGAGATCGGTCGTTTTTCAAATGCCCTCCTAATTCCCCGCTCAAGTTTGTCTCGCGAGTATAGTTCTTTAACCCCATCTCGTTTTACAACTGTTAGATCTAATATTTCAACTTCTTCGTATGTAGAAAAACGAAAACCGCAGGAATTACATTCTCTTCTGCGGCGAATAGCAACACCATCTCCAGCAACGCGGGAATCTATAACTTTTGTGTCTTCGTGATTGCAATTGAGGCAGCGCATGGTCTTAAAATTTAG
>DAIEPO010000016.1:773-15918 GCA_027348385.1 bacterium | reverse complement strand
CAAGTTCATCGGAGACGTTAGTTTTCCTGCTAAGAAAAACGCGCACAGCTATTTAGAAGACGCCTTAAGAAGTAACATGCCAATAAAGAAAGTTTGGCAGAAGTATGCTTGGATAAAAGCACGAGACGGATTTTCCAATGGTTTTTCAATAGCTGAGCTTTCTAAAGGACGAAAAGAAGCAAAGAAGATCAAACATAAGGTATTTAAAAGACCAAAAATACCAAGACAGTTGAAAGATCTTGTGGGTATTGCTCAAAACTTGGTGTATTTAAGAACATTAAGGACAGATATATTGTACGAGCTATTGTGGCTTGCGCGCCCGATTCTTAAAGAAGCAGCCGAATATTACAAAATTCCATTTTCTCAGATGAAAAATGTTTCCATACATGACTTGATAGCTGGAACTCCTAAAGTGCACCAAGAAAATATCACATATATTTCTTTTAATGGTTCATTTGCGATCTTAGATCACCCAGTGCTAAATGACAGCTATGGCAAGAAAAAAGAACTCAAAGGCCTCATTGCTAACAAAGGGATTGTTCGCGGAATAGTTAAGGTTGTTAAAACAGCGTATGAGATAGGGAAAGTTAAAAAAGGAGATATTCTTTTTGCTCCGACAACCGCCCCTTCATATATCATAGGCATGAAAAAAGCAGCAGCCTTTGTTACGGATGAAGGTGGTATAACAAGTCATGCTGCTATTGTTTCAAGAGAAATGGGCAAGCCTTGCATAATTGGAACAAAAATAGGGACAAAAGTATTTACAGATGGTGACTTTGTTGAGTTAGACGCTAATCGTGGTATAGTAAAGATAATTAAGAAACATTAAGAAAACATTATGAATCCAGAAAATAACACAAACCCGGAACAACAGGGAAACGTTGATGAAACAACCTTTCTAGTAAACAGACACACATCAAAGGGAACACCAGAGGCAGTTTCAGAACAAAGTGGCTTAGAGTTTAAAGGAATTACAGAAGCAGGAGCAGAAAAAGTCAGGGAAAGAGTTAGAACTGACCTTTTAGAGACTATAGAAAAAAGCGCACCTGGTTCAGTAGTTGTTCTTGGTGGCGCTTCTGATCTTTACCGCACCAAATCAAGTAGCAGGGTTGCCACAGAAGAACTTCAAAAATTGCTCTCCGAAAGAAACAATGAGTTTTTAATTTTAGATGAGGCTGCTATAAATAATTTAGTGCAGGATAGGAGCACTGAAAGCACACTCCATGCTTTGCAAAAGGTTGTCTCTGAAAATTCAGACAAAAAAGTAATCATTTCCTATCCGCTGTATATACAGGAACTTACCTTGCTGACAAAAGAAACGGGAAGAATGGAAGGGGTTACGAATTGGAAAATAGGTGGTCCTGATAGCGAGACATCAACTGCGGCAACTGCAGAATACACCAGGCTCGCAGGTGGGACACCAGAAAATATAAACGCTGTTCTTAATTGGGTTAAAACGCACGATCACTTGGAAGTTGATGGTAAGATTTTAGAAGCACCAAATCCAATAGAAACAGCGAAGAGATACACTCGCGCATTTTTGCGTTTGCAAAAGGTTGCAAAACAGTTGTTTCCAAATAGGCCGTTGGTAATACAGATTACAGGTCATTCCTGGGACATAGATGTATTCATTGCATATTTAACACATCACGGAAAGATAGATGAAGATGGGGTTAGGGAAATTGCAGCAGGTAATCAAGGCAAAGACACAGTCATTGAAGCATTCGAAGCGCCAGTTATAAAAGTTGGTTCTCAAGGAGCTACTTTATTGTATCGTGATAAAGAATATCCTGTTGAAGATGTTGAGCTTTTAGAAAAAGAAGTCCAAGATAGTCCAAAACAAAACGTTTAGAGTTAAAATATATATAAAATGAAGACTGTCCTTAGTGGCAGTTTTTCATTTGTCTCTTTCTATATATTCTGCTATGGTGTCTTCACATTGAATAGGAGGTATGCCGTGGTCTCGCCGCTTTTGGAGCGTTGGCAAAAGGAACGAATGCTTGAGCAGATCGTCATATCTGCTCTGGCCGGAGATCAAACCGTCCTCATCCAGATCAGGGATCTGATGCGTGAGCTTGGTTTGTCTGATCTCCGAGAGTTTTCAGTACCAATGGAGACGTTGAGAGCGTGGCAGTCTGTCTGGAAGAAGACTTAAGAGAGGTGTTGCAAAGTGCAGCGCCTCTTGCCATTTGGGCACTTGCAAGGATGAGCGTATTTTGCTCATTTTTGGTATAATATATATGGATATTAAAACTTCCATTGATTGGAGGTGATAATAGTGAAATCATTACATACTATTGCCTTTGTACTATTAGTTATTGGTGGTTTGAACTGGCTTTTGGTTGGTTTGTTCCAGTGGGATATTGGTATGATTTTTGGTGGACAAGCAGCCATAATTTCTCGAGTTATTTACGTACTAGTAGGACTATCAGCAATTTACATTGCAGCTTCAGGGAAAGGTTCTGGGGCAGGTCAAATGTAAGTATAATTTTAATTGGCGAAAAACAAGAAACCGCACTAGCGGTTTTTTGTTTTGTAAGGCTTGATCCCCAATCGATTTTCAGATATACTATGGTGTCGCCAATTGAGGCGCAATCAACCCGGAGGATCTGATGGGCACCCAGACGACACCTGTTTCGAACGAGGGTGCCCAGCACCCCCGGCTTAAGAAGTTGAACCAGAAGGCGCTGGGGTTTTATCCCTGGTTTCCGAGGCGTTACCTGGATTGGATTCACGATCTCGAGAGGGGGCGGGTTCTCATCCAGGTGCTTGCTGAGCGCCAAGCGATCTCCCATGAGGACTTTCGGATTTCTCAAATCGAACTTGATCTGCTGGTAGTTCTTTACCAGCAGCTTGATGTCACGGTGGTGACATTCAAGTTCCTTGAGATCTTCATTGAGATGGCTGACGAACTCGTCAGCAGCAACATCAAGAAAGCCAAGGTCGCCATCGCGGAATGGATCATTTACAGCCGTGGTGACACAGGGGCTGAGAAGCCCCGAACAAGCTTCGAGGAAATGGAGGGTCTGATGGCACGCATCTACTTACTCATTGACGGGTGACCGTCAACCGAGTCGTAGAGGTGTATAAGCGGGGAGGGCAACCAGATGTTGGTTGCCCTCTTTTGCGTTTTGACCTGCTTGTTTTTAGCTGTTAAAATTGTTAGACGAATATGACGACTTTAGTAACAGGGGGTGCAGGATATATTGGCAGTGTTTTAACTGCAAAATTATTAGATTCAGGACATGAAGTTATTGTTCTGGATAGCTTGGTTAATGGGCAAAAAGAAGCAGTTGATTCTAGAGCCAAATTTGTTTCTGGCGATGTTTCAGATGTTGCTCTTCTTAAAAAAATATTTGCGGAGAACGGCGTTGAAGCGGTTGCACATTTAGCTGGCTATATTGAGGTTTCTGAATCAGTTAAAAATCCTGAGAAATATTTTGAAAACAATTACGAAAAGCCCAAGGTTTTAATCAAAGAAATGCTTGCTGCAGGTGTAAAGAACATAATCTTTTCTTCCACAGCTGCAGTTTACGGAGTCCCGCAAGAAGATCTAATAACAGAGGATCACCCGACTAACCCGATCAATCCGTATGGCGAAAGTAAACTAAAGTTTGAAAAGTTTCTTTTAGAGCAAAAAAAGAATGGTTTGAATTCTATCTCTTTAAGATTTTTCAATGCTTCAGGGGCAACAAAAGAACATGGAGAGACGCATGTTCCTGAAACTCACTTGATTCCCATTTTGATTAAGTGTGCTTTGGGGGAGACGCAAGAGGTTGATATATACGGAACAGATTACGAGACTAAAGATGGTAGCGCTTTAAGAGACTATGTGCATGTAGAAGACATTGCTTTAGCACACCTCCTGTTATTTCAGAAGATGGTTGCAGGCGAAAGTTTGGAACCTGTTTACAACATTGGTAGTGGTGTCGGTTTTACAGTTTTAGAAGTTGTTTCTGCGGTGGAAAAAGTTTCAGGGAAAAAATTGAGTTTAAAATATGCGCCCAGAAGAGCCGGAGATCCGGCAAAGCTTGTGGCTTCCCCGAAGAGAATTAAAAGTTTAGATTGGGCTCCAAAACATAGCCAGATTGGAGAGATAGTCTCTACAGCCTGGAATTGGCATGTAGGACGCACTGTGAGATAATAAGGAAGATATGAGAGAATTGGATATACGCAGAGTCCCAAAACATAATAATTTTAAATTGCAGGGTACAGAAAAACAGTTTCTTGTACACCATGATTTTGTTAATGAAAGACATTTAATTCTGCCACCAGATGATTTTCAGCAGGTCCAGACTAAATTGAGACGTTCGCCCGCAAGGTTTAAGAATGTTGTTCTTTTTTTGTTTACACTGGTTGTTTTGGGGACAGGAGTTTTCATTGGCATCAAAGCAAAGCTTTTTGTAAATGCTATTTCCACATCCAAACAAAGTATTACCGATAATATTGGTGCAACATTAGGTAGCGTTATTCCTGCTTTGAAATCATTAGATTCTAGCGCTGTTGCAGAAGCTATCAGGGATGGCCAATCTCTTAATTTGCTTTTGTTAGGTTATGGCGGAGAAGGGCATAGCGGCAGTTATCTAACAGATACAATGATGGTTCTTAATCTAAACTTTAAAACAGATAGTATTGCATACATCCCTGTTCCAAGAGACACTTGGGTTAAAGTGCCGACTCAAGGTTATGACGGTGTTTATGCCAAGATTAATGCAGCTTATGCATATGGATTAGATTCAAAAAACTATCCGAACAAACTGCCTCAGTTTAGTGGTGTTAATGGCGGAGGAAACCTTTCAAAGTATGAGGTTTCTCAGGTCTTGGGTATTCCTGTAGATTATTATTTGGCAATTGATTTCTCCGGATTTAAGAAGATTGTTGATACATTAGGAGGAGTTGAGATAGATGTGGAGAATTCTTTTACTGACTATTCATACCCTAGTGGTGATTTAAATATTGATGCTGCTTCTTGCACGGCCGGTGATCTTCCAGATAGTTTAATTTCAGACTGTCGTTTCAAGAAGGTCAATTTTGAAAAAGGTCTGCAATACATGGATGGCAGCAAGGCTTTAGAGTATGCTCGTTCCAGACATGCTGCAGGTGTTGAAGGTTCTGATTTTTCAAGAAGCAAGAGACAACAAAAATTAATTTCAGCAATTGCGCATAAAGCAGCGAGTGTTGGGGCTTTGAGTAAAATCTTTAGTCTTATGGATGTTGTTTCCAATCATTTTAAGACAGATCTTTCTGTCGCTGAGATTAAAGACCTTGCTGACTATTTAAAAACCTCTGACAAGAATGGTTTTTTGCAACAGGCTAAACATGTTACTTTGACTGACGATCCAGATATGTTTGTTTCTAGTTGGTCAGAAGATAAGCAGTGGATTTTAATTCCAGCTGCAGGATTTGGTGATTTTAGCGAGATTAAGGAGTATGTAAAAAAGCAATTAAAATAACTTAAGAAACAAAAACAAAAATGTACGATAGGAGAAAGATAAGTCACAAAAAAATAAAAATTTTTTCAGCGCTCGGTCCCGGGTTGGTTACAGGAGCAGCTGATGACGATCCTTCTGGAATTGTCACTTACACTCAGGCCGGAGCTAAGTTCGGTTTGGGTTTTGCTTGGCTTTCTCTTTATGTCTGGCCTATGATGCTTGCTATACAGGAGATGTGCGGCAGAATCGGTATTGTTACCGGAAAAGGTTTGGTTGCTAATCTTAAAGAGCACTATTCAAAGTATACGGTGTATTTCATTGTCGGTGCTTTGTTGCTTGCAAATACTGTAAATCTTGGAGCCGATATTGGCGCAATGGCATCTTCATTGCAGCTTTTTGTTAATCTTCCTCTTTGGTTTCTTTCCTTTTTGTTTTTTGTTTTAATAATTTCTTTGGAAATTCTTTTGCCATATCATAAATACGCCAAGGTTTTGAAGTGGCTTTGTTTAAGCTTAGCCGCATATTTTTTAACAGCACTTATTGTTAAGACAAACTGGGGAGATGTTGCCACGCATACTTTAATTCCAAAAGTTCATTTTAATGCTGATTTCATGTTTATGTTAACGGCATTTGTCGGAACCACGATATCTCCTTATCTTTTTGCTTGGCAGGTTTCTCAGGAGGTAGAAGAAATTAAAGATAATTATCTTGTGGAAGCAAAAGCAACTGTTTCAAGTTCAAGAATTAAAGCAATGCGCTTTGATACAATGATGGGAATGTTTTTTTCTAACCTCACCGCTTTGTTTATCATGGTTACGGCAGCTTCTGTTTTGAATGCCAATGGTATTTTAGAAATATCAAGTGCCAGAGAAGCCTCAGAGGCTCTGCTTCCTTTGGTTAAGAATTTTCCTTATGCTGGGCAGTTGGCAAGTCTGTTTTTTGCTGTTGGAGTTATTGGTACTGGTCTTTTAGCAATTCCTATCTTTGCTGCTTCCTCGTCTTATGCAATTTCTGAAATGTTTGGCTGGCCAGAGGGACTTTCTAAAAATTTTAGGGAAGCAAAAGGATTTTATGGGGTAATAATCATCGGAACTTTGATTGGCATGTTACTTAATTTCTTCGGAGTTAATCCTATTAAAGCTTTGGTCTATACAGCGGTCTTAAACGGTATTATTGCGGTTCCCATGATTTTTATGATCATAAAAATTACAAATAACAAGGTAATTATGGGTAAATATACAAGTGGTTTTTGGAGCAATTTAATAGCTATTGTTACTTTTGGGGTTATGCTTTTTGCTGCGGTCTTTACGCTTTCGCACTTGACTTAAATGGTATAATTAAAAGAGGTATGAAAAAAAGTTTTAAAAAACGTACTGACTATGAATATGCCTTGATTTTGGGCTTAATAATGGGCATTTTTTTGTTGCCAGTAGTCAGTAAGCCAGGTTTAATTTCACCGAGTTTTTTGCTTGATGCGGTTTTATTTTTTGGTTTTCCTTTGCTGGCCCTGTCTTATCTGTTTGTTGCAAAGAATCTTTTGTTTCAGACCAAAGTTCTACATGAGTTCTCTAAATTTTTTCTAGTAAGTTTGGCGAATACAGCAGTGCATTTTGGAACTTTAAATATTTTGATTGATTTAACCGGAGTTACAAAAGGATGGCCCTTGCTTCTGATTACAGCTGTTGCATTCACCACAGCCGTGGTGCATAGTTATATCTGGAGCACGCATTGGTCGTTTGAAGTTTCAAAACAGCGTACTTTCAGAGAGTTTAAAAAGTTTTTTGAGGTTTCTTTTTTCAGCCTGCTTCTTTCCATAACAATTATTTATTTAATCACCGATGTTTTTGTAGCAGGACCTAACTCAATTTCTTTAGTAAACATAGCAAACGTCATCGCAGCAGTTGCAGCCCTATTCTCAAATTTTATCGGTTACAAGATTTTAGTATTTAAAAAATAGCTATGAACATAACAGCAATATTTTTATCAGCGCTTACTTTTGTCTCAACATTGTTTGGTGGTTTTTTAGCCTTGCGTTTTAAGGATCGTCTGCATTTAGTCATGGGTTTTGCTGCTGGTGTCATTCTCGGAGTTGTCAGCTTTGATATTTTTCCTGAAATTATTGAGCAGGTTAATTTAAATAGTTTTGATCCAATGCCGGTTATGCTTGCTTTAGTTGTCGGTTTTTTGCTATTTCATATTTTGGAAAAACTTTTAGTCATACATCACAGTCATGAAACAGAGTATGCCGAACACAGTCATCCTCATGTTGGTATTTTATCTGCTTTGGCTTTAGCGGGACATAGTTTTTTGGACGGTGTTGGTATTGGTATTGGTTTTCAAATAAGTAACGTCGTCGGAGTTTTAGTTGCTCTTGCTGTGATTGCCCATGATTTTACGGACGGCATGAATACCATGACTTTTATGTTAAAAAATAGAAATACAATAAAAAGATCTGTTGTTTTTCTTGTTGTTGATGCTTTAGCGCCGGTTCTTGGAGCTGCTTCAACAATGTTTTTTAGCATCTCAAACCATACCCTTGTTATTTACCTTGGTGCTTTTGCTGGTTTCTTGTTGTATATAGGAGCAAGTGATATTTTGCCTGAAGCTCATTCTAAGCAAAGTTCAGTCTGGACTGTTTTTATGACAATTTTTGGTGCTGCTTTTTCTTTCTTAATTATCCGTTTGATTTCTCTGGGGGCCTGAAGATTGAATAAGGTTTAGTTTTTCAAGACCGGCCTTTTGAGCCGGTTTTCTCTTTACAAGAGAGAAACTTTATGATATAATGAAAATACAAATTTGATTGCGAACCAAAATTAGTTCGCAAAACACTTTTGAAACAAAAACAAAACATAAATGAATATTTTTAGGCATCTGCGCGATTTTTTTGTGCCTGATGCCCGTAACAACTACACACCGCATGCGGTTTCGCATCGGAATTTATCTTTATATGCAGGCTTAATGTTTTCTGTTAAGCTGCTTACTTTATTATCCCTTGATCTATTACCACAAAATCAAGCATTTTCATCGGCTTTAACTTCAGAAAATGTCTTGCAGCTAACCAATTATTCCAGAGAAGCCTTTGGTTTAAGTGACTTAAGGATGAACACAGAGCTTTCAAAGGCTGCTGCAGCTAAAGCACAGGATATGTTTAAGAATCAGTACTTTGCGCACAACTCACCATTTGGTTTAACTCCCTGGGATTTTATTAAAGCAGAAGGGTATAACTACATCATTGCTGGAGAAAACTTAGCTGTTAATTTCTACACCTCTGAAAGCTTGGAAAGCGCTTGGATGAATAGTCCCGAGCATAAGGCTAATATTTTAAACAAAGATTTCCAAGACATTGGCATAGGTATATATTCAGGAACATTAAAAGGTTTGAAAGCAACAGTTGTTGTGCAGATGTTCGGTTCTGTAATAGATCAACCAATTGTCATGAAAAATGATTTTTCTACAAATCAAACTTTGTCACAAGCATCACCCAAGGTTTTTATACCTACACCCCTGAAGATTTCTTTAGCCACACCTTTACTAGAGAATCCTGATTTTAGTTTAACGAAGAATCAAAATTTTGAACTAAAGGGTTTTGCTCCGGGAGCAGACACTGTTTATGTTCTTGTTAACCATGAGGCAGTTGTTGCTGTTCCTGTTGTCCAGGGGAAATTTGTAGCACAGTTAAATCTTTCAGAAGGCAACAGTTCAGTTAATGTTGTGAGTTTTAAGAACGGAGTTGAATCAAGCCCGATTTCTAAAACTTTGACAATTCAATTAGATACAAGCGCGCCGAGCATTGCTCAGGCAAACATTCGTCCATCCGCGCAGGGAGAATATATTGTTGAAGTTCAAACGCAGGGTGAAGCTTCTAAAGTCTTAGCAAATTTAGGAGATCAAAATATATTTTTGCAACCAACACAGAGTCCAGAGATTTGGCAGGGGAAATTTGTCGGAACTTTAGAAGAGTTGCAGGGCAAGCTCAGCGTTTCTGCGTATGATCTTGCTGGTAATTCAAAAATCTCTTCAGTTGCAAATCTTTCTCTAAATGTTGTTGATACTTTCGGCTTTATGGCAGAAAAGGATTACAAGGTAAGTTTAATTGGACAGATCTTTTCTTTAAAAGATGTTAATCAGTTTTATGTGTATTTTGTTTTGTTTCTTTTAGCATTGTTAGGCATTTCTATCGGCGTTAAACGTCATGTTCAAAACCTTGGGTTAATAGCGCACACCTCGGCAATGGCTGTGGTTGCTCTAATTTTCTGGGTCACTTAAAAACGATATATTTGGTATAATAGGGGTATGGAATATACTAGATTACAAACCTGGTTCTATATATTTTTGCTTGTAGCGGCAATTCTTTTGAATTTGTTCATCTTTAAGGCGTTTTTCATGATTTTGGTACTTGCTTTGATTTTGGGCATTGTTTTCAAGCCAACATATAAATGGCTGTTTAAACAGACCAAGCAAGAGTTTTTAGCTGCTTTTTCAACAACCATTTTTGTTTTTCTGATAGTAATACTCCCTATAACCTTCATTGGTTATGAGATATTTGTTGAATCAAGGAGTCTGTATGTTTCTTTGATAACAGACGGGAATAGCAATACTTTGGTTTCCGGAGTTATAAGTTTGTTTAAGAGTCATTTGGATCAGGTTGGCTTAAGTGTTGATTTAAACAGCTATATCAGACAGGGAGCTGAATATCTCTTTAATCATTTCGGACAAATTTTTTCAAGCATCTTTAGTTTGGTCTTTTCTTTCATACTTGTTCTCTTTACTCTGTTTTATGTCTTAAGAGACGGAAAGAAATTAAAAGGATTGTTGACGTCGATTTCACCGCTTCCTTTTAATGTTGACTCCCAGATTATTTCCAAAATGGAAAATGCAGTTAATTCTGTTATTCGTGGGCAATTTGTCATCGCTATTTTGCAAAGCATTGTTGCAATGATTGGCTTTGCAATTTTTGGCGTACCAAATCCTGTTTTGTGGGGAAGTTTAGTGATTATTGCGGCTTTCATTCCAACTATTGGAACAGGGCTTGTGATGATTCCGGCAATTCTGTATCTGTATTTTACGGCAGAACCGGCTCTTGCGGTGGGTATGGCAATTTGGGCTTTCTTTGCAGTTTCTTTGATTGATAACGTGCTGGGACCAGTGTTAATAAATAAAGGGTTGAAGATTCATCCGTTTTTGGTTTTGCTTTCAGTCATGGGTGGCATTGGTGCTTTTGGTCCGATTGGTATATTGATCGGTCCGATAATTTTAGCTTTACTTTTTGCTTTGATAGATGCGCGTGGCCTTTTAACTAATAAAGAATAATTAAAGAAAAACACATGTTTAAGTTAATGAAAGCAGTAGTTGAATTTTTTGATAAACTAGAGGATCATGTCCGGGGAAGTCTAAGTCATTTCCCAATTTTTTATGCAATAGTTGGGGGGATAGGAGTGGTTCTTTTTTGGCGCGGAGTATGGCACTTTGCCGATGAAATTAATTTAAGTTCACTTGGCTCCATAGTTATTGGTACTGTTGTTTTGCTGATGACAGGTCTTTTTACCTCTATGTTTATCGGAGATCATATTATTCTCTCCGGTCTTAAACATGAGAAAAAAGTTACTGATCTTACTGAAAAGGAAGTTGAAACTGAGCGGGACATGCTCAAGCATATCAAAAAGGAAATTGATGATATTGAAAAAGATGTTGATAATATCGAAACAAAGTTAAAATGAAATGGCTATGGCTAGCGGTGGTTTTAGTAACCGTCGCGGTTATCTTGTTAATCTATGCTCCCAAAAAAGCAATAGCTCCGCAAGAGACAACATCAAGGAATGCAGAAGAAACAAAAGTTACAAACCCTTTGTATATTTCTTACGTCATAAATACGGGACAGGCAAGCTTTGAGTCGTTGAAAGCACATGCCGGTCTTTTTAATTTAGTAATAGGTGACTGGTTGCATTTAAATGGCCAAGGCTTAGTTGTTGAGGACAATCCACAAAGACAAAAAGAAATCCTTCAGTTCATTAGAGTAACAAATAAGCAGGCGAAAGTTTTTGCCATGCTGAATAACTATGCTCGTGGATGGCAAATTGATGAAACTAAGGCTATGCTTGAAAGCAAAGAAGCGCGAGCAAAGACAATTACTTTTGTTTCCGAATATCTAAAAGAAAATAATCTGGATGGGATATCTTTGGATTTTGAGCAAATTCCGCAGGGTACTCAAAAAGATTATGTTTTGTTCCTTACGGAATTAGTTAAGGAAATACGTCCGTTAAACAAAGAAGTTTCAGTGCATGTTCCTGCTGATGATGCTTCTTGGAATTACTCAGGGATTGCAACAGCAGTTGATTCCGTAATTGTTATGATCTATGATGAGCACCTTTCTACAACAGAGGCTGGTCCAATTGCTTCTTTGTCTTGGACAGAGAGTGTTTTAAAGAAACGCTCTAAGGACACACCTGCCAACAAATTAATTATTGGCATGGGCAATTACGCTTACGATTGGGCAGATGGTTCTAAGGGCTCAAGCATCACTTTTGCAAGAGCTGACTCTATGGCAAGAGAATATGGCAAACGATTGTTGACTGATGAAGTTTCTCAGAACAATTTTTTTGAATACACGGAGAATGGACAGAAACATATTGTTTGGGTTTTGGATCAATACAGTGTAGCAATGCAAAAAAGGGTGGCCTCTAAGTATGCGCCGCTTGGTTATGCTTTGTTTCGGTTGGGTTCTGAAGACCCACAGGTTTGGCAAATCTTTACAAACCCCGGAAGAAGAGATTAGTTATCCCAGTTAAAGTTGTTTCCAAAGTGTCCCCATTGTGAGGTGTTAGCAAATTTTACCTGATCTAATCTCAGGTATTTTTTTATTCCCCACGGGCTTAGGTCATATTTAGCGGGAATAGGCATTTCCTTCCCGTCTATTAAAGCCACGGCCATTACAGGCTCTGCTTTGCCAATAGCATAAGCAAGTTTAACATCAACTTGTTTAGCGGACTTTTCTTTTAGTAATTCCACTGCGATTTTTCTTGCTATGTATGCTGCACTTCGGTCAACTTTTGTATAGTCTTTGCCTGAAAAAGATCCTCCGCCGACCTGATGTTCTGGTCCGTAATTATCAATGATTATTTTTCTGCCGCTCAATCCGGAGTCAGCATCAAATCCTCCGATCGTCCAAACTCCCGCCGGATTTATTAAATACTCTTCCGCGCTAATTAAAGATTTAACTAAAGCTTCAAGTTCTTCAGTTTTTGTGTTTTGAAAGCTGGCGACAACGGTTTTAACTCCCGTTCCTTCTAAAGTTACTTGAACCTTACCATCATACGGATATTTTGCATATATTTTTTTGCAGAGGTCTCTTGCCAAATCATATTCCAGAGGCATGAGGTTTGGAGTTTCAGAAAAAGCATGTCCGATCATGATTCCTTGATCGCCAGCACCCCCAATATCAACACCTTGAGCAATCTCTCTTGATTGTTTTGTAGCAAAAACATTGATAGTGTATTCAGTACCGACGATGTCAGCGACAACCTTTTTAATATCAACTGTTGCTTTTGATGTAATTTCTCCACTTATTGTTATGGCTTTATGTCCACCCATAACTTCAACCGCAACGCGAGAATCAGGATCAAGCGCCAGATATGCGTCCAGTATTGAATCTGCGATGAAGTCACAAATTTTATCAGGATGTTTAGGAGAAACAAATTCCGCTGTTTTAGTATGCATGTGTTAATTATACCCGATCATTAATCAGCTTGAAAGTTAAGGAAAAACCGTGATGGTTGACTTGGCTAGTTTTTTATGGTATTTTTTTCAGTTGTTCCTTCAATGCCTAAGGGGGGCACATCATGCATCGCAATTCTTTGGTTAGAGGATTGCTTGGTATCTTCGGAGTCTGGATCACTTCGGCAGCTTTGCCGATGATCAATTCCGGAGTGCTAAAGCAGTTCTCGCCTGAGCAGTTGCTGGCAGCACGCGGTGTGCTCTCAGCGGTGGTAGTTTTTGCTGTGTTACGCGGTCGCATTTTCGGAGTGGGTGGTAACACCTATATCATGGCTGTGTTGGTTTCAGGTGCTGCTCTTGGTTTGTACAAGGGCATTCGCATCTGGGGAGGCGCACCTACCATCATGGTCATAACCGCGACGCCAGTACTGAACCACCTCTTCGGATTGATAATCGGACGTAAAACTCGCTCAAGCGAAATGTTGGGAATGCTCGCCGTGGTCTCTGGGGTAGTTCTGGCCCTGTTTGAACAAGAGTTAAGATTCAACTGGCTGGGATTTTTCTGGAGCCTCTTTGGCACATTCATGAATGCGGTTTTCTACGAGTTCATCAGTCTGAGCAAGGCCGAGCCTTTCCAGAAGACGTTTTGGGGCTGTTTGGCTATGGGGGGCCTTGGTCTGGCTAGCAGTGGCACATTTGATGTGCCAGTTAGCACCAGCATGTTTCTAGCTGTTCTAGTTTTTGCCTTGGTAGGTGGTTTCTTGTATTGGTGGTCGAACATGGTCGCCTTTGACAAGAGAAATCTACCATTGCAAACGGCAAGTATCTTGGCCCAGGGAGAAACAATTACCGTGATTATCCTTGTTTCCACTTTGATCATTGGAGAAAGGCATCTCTCTATGATCCAGTGGGCTGGGGTCACGTTAGCACTTTCCGGAGCCGTGTATTTGGCTCGCAATGCAGAACCTAGCCAGAGTTAGCGATGTTGAACGAAAGCCGGCAGAATTCTCTTACAAGGAGTCTTCTGCCGGTTTTTCGATTTTGGTGATATTATATATTTATGCAGATACAATTTTTCAAGGATTTGAACAAAAAGTCGGTCAAGGCAGCGGGTGGCAAGGGTGCTTCTTTAGGAGAGATGACTAATGCGGGGATTCCTGTTCCTCCGGGGTTTGTTGTGCTTTCCTCTGCTTTTGATTATTTCCTAGAGGAAACAGATCTTGATGTAGAAATTGAAGCGATTCTGAAAAGAGTTAAGCATCAAGATATAGCCTCCGTGGAGTTTGCTTCTGAAAGCATTAAAGCTTTAATTCTAGAGGCTGAAATGCCAAAAGATACTGCTTTGAATATACAAAAGTCTTTTAAAAAGCTTGGGGCAAAATATGTTGCTGTTCGTTCTTCTGCAACATCCGAGGACGGTGCTTCTGCCGCCTGGGCTGGTCAATTAGAAAGCTATTTAAATACTACAGAAAAAGATTTGTTGCTGAATGTCAAACGCTGCTGGGCTTCTTTGTTTACTCCCAGAGCTATTTTTTACCGCTTTGAGCAAAAGTTAAACAAAGAGAGTATTTCAGTTGCTGTAGTTGTTCAAAAGATGGTTCAATCTGAGGTTTCAGGGATTGCTTTTTCAGTGCATCCTGTTACAGAGGATTACAACCAGTTGATTATTGAGGCTGGTTTTGGTTTAGGAGAAGCAATTGTTTCAGGTCAGATAACCCCGGATAGTTATGTGGTGCATAAAAAGCAGAAAGATATTTTAGATATTAATATATCAGAACAGGATAAAGAGTTAGTAAAGAGCACAAAAGGAAATGTTTGGAAGAAAATATCAGGGAAAAAGAAAACAAAGCAAAAACTAAGTGGGAAAGAAATCTTGGGGCTTTCCGAGATTATCTTAGGGATAGAAAAACACTACAAGTTTCCGGTTGATGTTGAATGGGCTTTGGAAAAAGGGAAGTTCTATATAACTCAAAGTAGACCAATAACCACGTTGGGGAAATAAC
>DAIEPO010000016.1:0-722 GCA_027348385.1 bacterium | reverse complement strand
CAGCAGGGTGTGGTGCAAAACAAATACCGGTTACCAATACAACTCAGACCATAACAACAAAGAGTTATACTATGGCAGAAGTTTTAGCAGGAAATAGTGCGGCAAAATGTTGGGTTGCGATTAACGGAAAAGTATATGATTTAACTAATTGGGTTGGTATGCACCCAGGTGGACCAGATAATATTCTCGCGATTTGTGGAACAGATGCAACGCAAGCTTTTGATAGTCAACATGGGGGACAAAGAAGACCGGCTGAGGAATTGGCAAAGTTTGAGATAGGGGTATTGAGATAAGAGGGAAGTTTTAAAAACACCCGATCAATTGATCGGGTGTTTTTTGGTGGACCCTACCGGGCTCGAACCGGTCGCCTCCTGCTTGCAAAGCAGGCGCTCTACCAAATGAGCTAAGGGCCCACGACTTTTGATATTTTACAGGATTATATGAATCCAAACAACCAGGCTACAGCAAGACAAATGAATGCCAAGCCAACGAGTCTCCACCAAGTATATGTGCCTGCTGCTGTGCCTGCTCCAAGATACTTTTCAGCAAAGTCTATCTTGCCTGTGAAGTTAGTTATCTGTACTGTGTATTTCATCATCAGGATTCCGATGAGGATACCTAGTATTGCGAATACATATCCCATAAGTTTTCAATGGTGGGTGTGCGTGGACTCGAACCACGGACCTCTTCATTATCAGTGAAGTGCTCTAACCAGCTGAGCT
>DAIEPO010000015.1 GCA_027348385.1 bacterium | reverse complement strand
AAAGTTTGGTAAGGATTTTAAAAAAATTGGGCCTAAGGAGTTTGGTGCAACTCTGTTGGGAGCTGCAACTGGTGTTGTGGGAGTATTAGCATCTAATAAAGCCTTTGCATCAAATATTGGGGTCTCAGCAGCAATTATCTCTTTACCAATTTCAATGATAATTGCCTTCTTGTTTTCTGTGTTTGCTCCGCAACTGCTTGAAAAACACACTCTCAAAGTATATTTTGTCAGATTTGTAGCGGCAACTGTAATGATACTTGCTGCCCTCAAATTAAATTAAGAAGCTAAAAAAACTAGTCTCTCTTGACTAGTTTTTTTCTCGTGCGATTTTTAAAGCCTGACTCATCCATATTAAGTCATCTATACCCCGTTCGATTTTCTTTATGTATGTCTGATCTAATATATTCCCAGTCACATCAAAAAGCTCATTTACCTTAAAAAACTTTAAATCATATTGTGTTACTGACAAACCTAGGGCTTTTAGAACTGTATTTAAAGCTTCAATCATCCTAGCACCACCGATTTCTCCATTGCTAACGCCAGCAATTAAAACAGCTTTCTTTTTGTATTCAGGATCTGCCATGTCTAAAATACGCTTTAATGTTCCTGGAAAGCTGTGATTATACTCAGGACTTACTATAATCATACCGTCCATTCGGCTTACAATATCCATATACTCTGGATTTAAGGCTGCTAAGTTTCTACCATCATCGGTTTCTGGAAGATTTAAACTTCTTGGATCAATTAAAACTGCTTCAATGTTCTCTCTTTGTTTTAACTGCTGAAATATTAAATTAGCGGGCTTTTCACTAAAGCGTCCTTGTCTCGACGTACCAAGTAAAACTGGAATGAATAGTTTTTGCATATATTGATCAATTAACTTTTAAAAAATACAAGGATACTACAAAGAGGATAATCAAGACCGTTAGTATACTAAAAATTATCTTTGGTTTTAGAGTTGGATATTTTCTTACCAACCAGAAGTTCAGTCGTATTGATTCAAGAAAAAGCAAAAACATCAAAGCTAAAGTATATGCAATTGTTCCCAAATCAAAAAATTTTACAAAATCAGAACCGATCAAATATACATGAAAAACCACCAAAAAACCTGCAAGATATATAAAACGGTGTAAAATCTTCCAGTACTTGCCCATTTTCTTTACTGCGTAATTCAAAGAGGTTGCTGTCATTGCAGCAAGTACTACAAGTGCAATTAATCCCAACAAAAATGACAACAAATACGAACTGTTCAGGTATTTTATGTTTCCAAATCCTCCAAAAACTTTAAAGAATTCTAAAAGCGCATGCATTAAAGCGAAAATGAAAGCACTCACACCCAAGGCTCTTCTGGATTTAATAGCTATTGGTTTAAATGGAAGTTTTGGAAAAACAAAATATATAGGAGTGATAATCAAAGAAAAGTAGATCAAGGCAACAGCTAAAAGCGCGTAATCTTGCCCAAGCTCTGCGTAAAGAGCAGAAAGGTTGGTGTACTGTCCAATGCTAAAGAAATACAACAACAAAGCCAAAAGTATTGTTGCTGTGAGAATAATATATCTAATGTATTTTAGAAGAAAAAACATAGTTTAATTTAATGCGTCAATGCTTGCTTGGTATTTATTTGCTGTGGCAACAACATTATCACCATAAAAACGATATCTTTTATTAGTTGAGCCTGAAAAATATATCATTGCAGCTGCCCACTCTTTACTTTGATCAGCAGCACCTGCTGCTTTCACTTTAATTGCAGCTGCAAGAAAAGCATCATTAATATCCCATGGATTTGCAGATTTTCCAGTTATTGCAGCAACTTTGTCTTTGTAACCCATCCAGGTTGAAGGGATAAATTGAGCAGGACCCATTGCTCCTCCCCAGCCAATCCTTGCTCCATTTTTACCCCGCATTGGACAGGAAACTGGTGTGGTGTTTGGATCAAGACCAAGCTCTGAGGTTATTTCTAAAAACTTAGGAATATCTCTTGTCGGGTGCATTATTTCAGTATAACTTTTCTCTGGTGGGTCACCAGCACGATTGCATGTACCAACATTTTTTCCAAGATTAGACTCTTGGGTTAAGATCGCTAAAAGGAATGCAGCACGAACGCCTGTATAGCTAGAAGCGGTTTTGGCCATTTCTACAGCTTCTCCAAAAGTAATTTCTCTGGTAACACCAACAATATCATAAATTTGGTTTCGAATTTGAGTTGCTCTCTGTTTGTTAGCTGCAACTAAAGCTGCATACTGACTTTCTTTGCCTTGAGTCTCTGAAAGCAAACTATTCTGTTCTGAAAGCTTTCCTCCTAAGTCTTGCTGTTGCAACGCTTTGATTGCCAGAAGATCTCTTGCATCTTGCTGTTTTTCTTCTAGTTGAACTGTCTGATCTTCTAAATCACTTTTGTATGACTTAATTTGATCTAGAGCCTGCGCTAAGCTTCTTGAAAGCTGCTGATTATTATCAACCTCTTTGAAAAATCCGGAAATACCACCGTCATTTGCTAAAGCAGAGACTATTGATTTGTTGTCCTGCTCATAGATTGAAATGATTGTACCGCTGATTTGTGTTTTGATGGTCTCAATCTTCTTTTCAAGTTCTGAGATAGAACCCTCAGTTGTATCAATCTGCTCTTCTAAATCCCCAATCATCAAATTCGTACTTTTAATCTGCAAAGAAAGCTTTGATTGTTCAGTCTTTAATTCTTTGACTTTTGTAGCTAAAGTATTTTTTTCATTCCTGGTTGTTGAAAGCTGAGCTTCGTAATCTGCAATCTGTTTTTCCAAAGCTTGAAGTTCTCTTTCTAACTGCGCTTTATCTACAGCACTGATTTGCACTGTGCCTGTTTCTGCACTAGTCGAAACTGGGAGGGAAAATAGATTGGCAAGTGCGATAATTAGCGCAAATGCCAATATTTTTTGACTTCTTTTGATTTCACTTACCATATCTGCATTATATCACAATTTAGTGCTATCATTATTCTATGAAAAAGACCTTTATTATATTAACCCTTTTATTTTTTTTGTTAGCTTTGTTTTTCATATTCAAACCAAAAAAACTTGATAAAGAAGCAGTAATACAGTTTCATGAGTCAGGTCAAAAAGAAGAAACCAAATCTATAATCATACCTGAAAAATATTTGATCGAGGTTCCTTTTACATCACAATCTCCTTTTGCAACTTGGGATGAGGATGAAAATGCTGCTTGCGAAGAAGCAAGTTTAGTTATGGCTTGGCATTGGTTAAAGACTGACATCACAGGAAAAATTAACCCAACCCAAGCAGAAGAAGAGATCAGAAAATTAATTGCCTTTGAAAATGAAAAATATGGTAATTCTTTTGACACGGGAGCAAAAGACACTGTTCAGACTTTTAAAGACTACTACAAAAACACAAATATACTGCTAAGATATGATTTCACAGTAAATGACATTGTTGAAGAAATATCAAAAGGAAATATTGTCATAGTTCCAGCAGATGGCACTGCATTACACAACCCAAACTTTAAACAACCAGGTCCTGAAACACACATGCTAATAATCAAAGGCTATGATCAATCTAAAAAAGAGTTTATAACTAATGATCCTGGCACGAGGAAAGGCCAGGACTATGTCTATACCTATGATATTCTATTTAGCGCTATCCGTGACTATCCAACGGGGAATCATGAGGTAATAACAGGTGTTAGGAAAGCAATGTTGGTTGTGAGTAAATAACTCAAGAAATAAGTTTGTTAAACTCTACTTCTCCGAACTGGATGAATCGCTTTAAAAATTCATAGTGATCTTTCACAGTCTTTGCCCTTAATTCATCGAATGCATAAACAAAGTTCCATTTATTAAATTCAAGCACAAAAGTTAAAAACCTAGCTTTTATTAAAATATACATCAACCTCAGTTCTTTTTCTGTTAAAGGATTGTGTTTAAGATATGTCCTTACAAACAACCCTGCTTGCTCTGGCTTCCAGTTATATCCAAATGCAATCAAATGTAAAGAAACAGCAACATTTTGAACATACGGACTAAAAGCAATATCCGAAAAATCAATAATTGCATTTAATTTTTCGCCTTGCACCAAACAGTTATGTGGCACAATATCATTATGTATTAAACCTTTGGGTAATTGATCAAATTCTTGTTTTATCCTCTTAAAATCTTCGAATACTCTTTGCAATACTTCTCGATCAAATTCTTCAGAAAGATATTCAACATTCTTTTCTAGCATCAAGACATTTTTTAGATCAAACTCATAACTTTGTCTTGTTTTTGAACCATCTTGAAAAGCTTTAAACGCAAAATCCATTTTGCCTGCCTCTTCAGCGATTTGTTCAACAAGCGAATCAGTTAATTCCTTAGCATGCATATTTTCACCAGCGACATAATTCATGACGATCGCATGCTTTTCATTAAAGATGGTTTCTAACTTTCCTTCTTTATTAGCATAAATTTTTGGTACTTTTATACCTTGCTTAAATGCATAATCTGAGACCTCAACTTCAAAAGAAACATTTTCTGGTTTTAACTCTAAACCTTCAAAAATCTTTACAGCAAATTCTCCTATGTCTGTGCGAACATAGAAATTTGAGTTTTCAAAACCAGTCATGAATAGGTTGTACTCTAATATTTCTCCAAGATTCTCATATTGATCAAGGATTCCCTGGATGAAAGATTTTTCGTAATTCTTCCTCATTTTAACTCTTGCTAGCTTCCTTTATTCTCTCAATAGCTACTATATATGCGCCATTTCTAAAGGATGTATTGTATTTCCTCTTGGCTTCTAAAACCCCCTCAAATGCTTTAATCATTAAAGCATCAAGTTTTGCTAAAACTTCTTCTCTGGTCCATTTTTCATCGTGCATGTTCTGATACCACTCATAATAGCTAGTAGCTACCCCACCGCTGTTTGCTAATATATCTGGAATGACAATAATGTTGTTCTTTTCAAAGATTGCGTCTGCTTCTTGCGTTGTCGGACCATTTGCCATTTCAATGATTAACTTTGCTTTTATCTTTGAAGCATTTTCTCCTGTTAAAACATTTTCTAAGGCTGCTGGAACTAAAACACCAACCGGAAGCTCTAAAAGCTCGGCATTAGTTATCTCACTAGTTCCAGACAAACCCTTCAAAGCACCAGTTTGTTTTTTATGTTCTTCTGCAGCTACAACGTCTATTCCTTCTGGATTGTAAATTCCACCTTTTGAATCAGAGAGAGCAACAACTTTTAATCCTTGAGCTTTTGCGCTTTCTGCAAAATATGTCGCAACATTTCCAAAACCCTGGATTGCAATTGTTTTGTTCTCACCTAAATCAACCAAACCAGCTTTTAGCACTTCTCTCAAAACCACACCGCCACCAAAACCTGTTGCTTCGGTTCTGCCTTGACTGCCGCCGTCTTCGATTGCCTTACCTGTGAAAGTAGCCCTGGCTTTTTTGCCAATGAGTTTTTCAAACTCATCAACCATCCAACCCATGATTTTACCGTTTGTGTTTACATCTGGTGCTGGCACATCAAATTCAGGACCAAAAACAGGGTAAAGCTTTTGAACATAACCACGAGAAAGTTTTTCTAATTCTGTTTCAGAAAGCTTTTTTGGATCAAGTATAATACCGCCTTTACCACCGCCAAAAGGAACATTAACAACTGCGTTTTTGAAAGTCATCCAAAAACTTAAAGCTCTTACTTCATCTAAATTAACATCGGGATGGAAGCGAATACCACCCTTGTAAGGTCCTCTGGCGTTGTTATGCTGGCTTCTAAAGCCCGTAAATATCTTTTGGGATCCATCATCCATGATTATTGGGATAGTTACCTCAATATACCTGTCTGGATACTGAATACGTTCAATAAATTTAGGGTCAATCTTAGCAACCTCAGCTGCTGTTTTTAGCTGACTAAGGGCGGTCTGAAACGGGTTTATATTCATATTTTTTCATTAATTGCCTAGTAATAATAGCACTTTTCTTGCTACAATTAAACTATGAATATTGAACAAATACAAAAACTTGGTTTAAAAGGTGAGATTTCGTTAGATGAAGCAACAATTAAAGAATATAGCAGAGATGCGAGCATCTTTGAGATTAAACCCGAGGTTGTCATAGCGCCTGCGGATGTTTTAGACATCCAAAAAATCGTTGCTTTTGTTAATGCAGCAAAAAAAACAGACCCCGGAGTTTCCATAACTCCAAGGGCTGGTGGCAGTTGCATGAGCGGTGGTGCTTTAAACACTTCAATAATTCTGGATTTTAAAAAGCACTTTGATCATTTGATTGAACTTGGCTCTGATTATGCAATTGCAGAACCTGGAATGTATTATCGTGATTTTGAAAAAGAAACTCTAGCCCACGGTCTATTGCTCCCCCCTTTCCCAGCATCAAGAGAAATATGCGCACTTGGTGGCATGGTAGGAAATAACGCTGCTGGTGAAAAAACTTTAACGCATGGGAAAATTGAAGACTATGTCTTAGAGTTAAATGTAATTCTTGCAGACGGTAAAGAATATATTTTCAAAGCATTAAACGAAGAAGAGCTAAAAGAAAAACTTGCACTACAAACTTTTGAAGGAGAAGTATACAGAAAAGTAGATCAGCTAATTAAAAATAACCAAGCTTTAATTGATAGTGCAAAACCAAATGTCTCTAAAAACTCTGCTGGCTATTATCTCTGGAATATCTATGACAAAGAAAAAAAGACTTTTGACTTAACAAAACTCTTTGTCGGTTCTCAAGGAACTCTTGGTATTGTTACAAAAATAAAGTTTAGATTGGTGCCACCTGAAAAAAACTCAACCATGGTTGTGGTATTTTTAAAAAACTTGGATAACTTAGTTGCCATAGTCCAAAAAATACTAGCCTTAAAACCAGAAACCTTTGAATCATATGATGACTACACACTTAAACTTGCAATCCGATTTTTGCCGGATTTAGTACGAATACTAAAACCAAAAAACATCTTAAAGATGGGTTTTCAGTTCTTACCAGAGTTTTGGATGACCCTAACAGGCGGTTTTCCTAAACTAGTTCTTTTAGCTGAATTTACTGGCAAAACCCACCAAGAATCATATGAAAAAGCCCAAAATGCCTTTAACCAAGTACAAGCCATGGGCATTAAAACCCACTTAATTAAAGACGAACAAGAAGCAAACAAGTACTGGGTTATCAGAAGAGAGAGTTTTGCTCTCTTAAGAAAACATGTTAAAGACAAACACACAGCGCCATTCATTGATGACATAATTGTTCGTCCTGAATTTCTACCAGAGTTCCTACCTAAATTAAACAAGCTCTTGCAACAATACAAATTTACATACACCATTGCAGGACACGTCGGTAATGGAAACTTTCATATAATCCCACTGATGGATTTCAAAGATCCTAAAACAGCACAAATCATCCCAAAACTTTCAGATGAGGTGTATAACCTAGTTCTGTCATACCATGGATCAATTACTGCAGAACACAATGACGGTCTAATTCGAAGTCCTTACCTTAAACAAATGTATGGAGAAAAAGTATTTAAACTTTTCGAAGAAACAAAGAAAATCTTTGATCCAGAAAATATTTTTAATCCAGGAAAAAAAGTTGGATCGTCTTTAGAATACTCCATGCAGCATATTATACGGGAATAGAAAAAAGCCGACCCCTCAATCGACCCTTCGTTTCCAACTCTGCCCCGTATGGGACAGAGTTTTGCTTTCCTCCTGATCTGTTATGCAACACTTGCTACGTACTTCTAGAGCTCGAAGGCTTCGGGGAGAAGCTCCCCGATGGTCATGACGCTGACCCACGGGTTGTCGCTCCCGTTGTCATCAATCATGTACACCTTCACGTCCTTGTCCCCCTGGCAGAACTCCCAGATGATCTGCCGACAACCGCCGCAGGGAGAACCGCCGCCGCGAAGAGCAATGGCAAGGTACTCGATCCGCACCACTCCCTGTGCCACCATACCTGCGATGGCGTTGCCTTCTGCGCAACGGCAGAGTGGGTAGGCGGCGTTTTCCACGTTCACGCCAACGTGGATTTCGCCATCGCCACCACGAATGGCACAGCCGACCTCGAACTTGGAATACCGCGCGTAAGCCCTGCGCCGGATGTCGATGGCTCGCATGCAGCACAGACGTACACCCGGTTCTTGCGCGTGTAACTGCGTCTTAAGCAAAGTTCCTCCCTGTGAGCGTGGGACCAACAATGTGCAACAAAAATGCACCCACCATCATATCACGTATTATCTTTCTTTTCAATACTTAAAAACGCCCTTTTGGGGGCGTTTTTAAAGGAGTTTTAGTAATCTCTAAGCTTGGTTATATTCCTATGTTCCTTCATCCTTTCAAGCGCTTTTGCTTCAATCTGACGAATACGTTCTCTGGTAACACCGAATTCTTCTCCAACTTCCTCTAAGGTATGAGTAACGCCATCCTCTAAACCAAAACGCATCTTCAAGATTTTCTGTTCTCTTGGGTCAAGATCATGAAGTATTTCCTGGACATATTCTCTAAGTATCTGTCTGCCCGCAACTTCTTGGGGCATAGTTGTATCTTCATCAACAATGAAATCTCCAAGTGATGATTCTACGTCCTCGCTATCATCTCCTACTGGAGAATCAATTGAAACTGTTTCTTGAGAAATCTTTTTTAAGTGATATACTTTTTCAACCTCAATACCCATTTCAGCAGCAATTTCTTCTGGTAATGGTTCTCTACCTAAATCCTGAACTAGCTGGCGTTCTGCTTGGGCATATTTATTCAATGTTTCAACCATGTGCACAGGAATACGAATGGTTCTGGATTGGTCTGCAAGAGCCCTAGTGATTGCTTGTCTAATCCACCATGTTGCATACGTTGAAAACTTGTATCCTTTTCTCCAATCAAACTTATCAACTGCTCTAAACAAACCTAAGTTTCCTTCTTGAATTAAATCCAAAAGTCCTAAGTTTCTGCCCATGTATTTCTTTGCAATGGAAACAACTAAACGCAAGTTTGCTTCTGTTAAACGCTTTCTTGCGGCAACGTCGCCTTTGGTAATTCTTTTTGCAAGTTCAATTTCTTCAGCACCAGATAGCAGGGGGACTTTTCCGATCTCTCTAAGATACATCTGAATTGAGTCATCATAAATGTCTCCAAGGTCATATGTTGAATCAGGAACTTCTTTTTTCTTTCTACCTTTTGTTGTTTTAGGAATCTCTGCGATATGTGCATCTTGTGTTTGCCAAATACTTGCAACTTCAGGATCAACAATTTCAATACCACGCTTGTCCAGTTGATCCATTACTGATTCTACGGCAGTAATATCATCTTCAAAATGAGGCAGGGCATGCAAAATCTCAGCTTCTGTAACAAAGCCTCTTTCCGCCCCTTTATTAATCAAATATTCAACAGCCTTTTGTATATCTGGCTGTTGTTCTGTTTCTACTTTTGATTTAGCAACGACTTTTTTCTTTGAAACTATTTTTGCTTTCTTTAATTTCTTGTTGCTTTTTTTAACAGCTTTAACTTTATGCTTCTTAGCTTTTTTTACAATTTTCTTCTTCTTCAATTTTTTCTTGTTCATAATATCAAATTAAATGCACCACGTTAAAAACGGATTAAATACGATTTAAGTCCTTGGATAGTTCCAAAAACTTTTCATTAAGCTCTTTTAATTTTTGTTTGTCTTTCTTCTGTTCAGCCAAAGCCATTTCGGCTATAACTGAATTCATCGCTATTTTTGTATTATTGGCTACAAAATCCCTTAAAAGTTTGCGGAATTGTTGTTTAAAGACCGCGGGATTGTCCAATTGGTGATATTCTGATTCTACCATAAATACCGCTATTTTAGCTAATTCTGGATCTTTGAGGGTTGAGATGAATTCTTCTGTGCTTTGCTCCGGATTTTTTTGGGCATAAAGCGCTAGAACCTCTTTAATACCAGGATCTTTAAAATCTTCCTGTTTTATTTCTTTTAATATCTCAGTTGTGTATTCAGGATCAAACAAGAAATACCCAAGCAGTCTTTGTTCCATTTGATATGTTCGTGGTTTTAACAATGGTGCGCCTGTTTTACTAGTATCTTTAGTAACAGCGCTTGCTTTTGAAATCTTTGCTCTAGCTATTATCTCGTAGATTGTTTTTTCAGTAACATTCAATCTTTGTGCAAGCATTCGAGTGTAGTGTTCTGTTTCAAGTGGATCTACTAACTGCCTTATCAAAGGAACAAGCTCTGCAGCAATTTGCTTTTTCTCCTGAACTGATGCAGGGTCATAATTAGCAAAAGCTTTTTCAAAAAAATAATCAAGATACAAAGGGGCTTCTTCTACTGCTTTAGCAAAAAGCTTTGGGTCTTTTTTAATGAGCTCATCAGGATCTTTTGCTCCTGATATTTTTACTATGTAAACGCTAAAGCCTTGTTGTAACGCAAGATCTAAGGTTCTCCTAGTTGCAGCAACTCCTGCTGCATCTGTATCAAATGAAAACTTAAGATTCTTAGTTAATCTAGAAAGGGTCTGTAGTTGGTCAAAGGTAAACGCTGTCCCTGAGCTAGCAACTACATTTTTAAAGCCTGCTTGGTGACAGGATATTACATCCATGTTCCCTTCAACAATAATTGCGCAATCTTCTTTTCGTATCTGTTGTTTAGCCTGATACAAACCAAAGATAACTTTGCTTTTGTTGTAGACAGCTGTTTCTGAAGTATTGATATACTTAGCAGTCTTAGCGTCTAGTGCCATAGTCCTTGCTGTAAAACCTACCACATCTCCAGAATAGTTTTTTATGGGAAACGTAATCCTGTTAAAAAAACGGTCAAAATAATCACCTCGAGGAGATTTTGAAATGACGCCTGCATCTAGCAATTCTTTGTGAGTATATCCTTTTTTAAGTAAAAAATCTTCAAGTAAATGAAACTCATTCGGTGCAAAACCAATCTGCCAATCACGAATTGTTTCTAAGCTTAAACCTCTCTTCTCTAAATATTCCCGAGCTTCTTTTGCTAAAGAGCTTTTTTCCAAAACCTGGTTATAGTATTTAGCTGTCCACTCATTAATCTTTAAAAGGGCGCCTTGATACTTGTTTTCGACAACATTTTCTTTAGTAAACTTTGGTAGTTCAACTCCTGCTTTTTCAGCTAAAGTTTTTAACGCTTCTGGAAACTCAATATTTTCATATTTCATGACAAAGCCAAAAATATCTCCGCCTTCTCCGCAACCAAAACAGTGCCAAATTTGCTTTGAAGGCGAGACCATAAATGAAGCAGTTTTTTCATGATGAAAAGGACAAGGCGCTTTAAAATTCGTGCCTGATTTTTTTAATTGCAGATATGAAGAAAGGACATCAACTATGTTAAGTCTGTCCTTGATTTCAGTAATTGTTGAGTTTGATGAACGCATAGGCGTTATGGCGGAAGGGAGGAGATTCGAACTCCTGAAGGCTTTGACACCTTGCGCGCTTTCCAAGCGCGTGCACTAGACCACTATGCGACCCTTCCAAAGCGCTCTCTGACCTCGATATTTTACCAGAAATGGCTTCTGATATCAAACCTCATTCAAAGAGCGTTGGTGCCTGTTTTTTCTGTTTAATTATTGCTTCAAAAAGCGATACTTTACCATATTTACCGTCATATCCAGGAACAATATCAAGCTTTCCGGAACGCATTTTCATTATGGCCGCAACAGTTTCATCTCCAGTCATTTTCTTTAATTGCTCCTCTGTTAATTCCAAAAGAATATCAATTTCTTTTGCTTGTTCAGTCATACGCACATATTCATCTTGAACCTTTTTGCTTGAAACGGCCTTACCAAATCCTGCCGCAATTATTTCCTCTAAAACCACAAAGTGCTTTCCTGGAATCGTATTTTTTGCAACATAGTTCTCTGCTCTTTCTGCTAGTTGTTCTGTTCTAGAAAACACCCCTATTGTTAAAGGCGTGCCGCATTTAGGACAGAGCGCTTGCCCCTTTTTATTCTTTGGTAATTTTGCAGTTTCTTTGGGATGCAAAGAAATATTACAATCTGCATGTCCATCATAATGATATCGACCTTCTTCAGGATAGTATTCAAGGGTATATTTAAATTTCTTTCTATCTCCTGTTTTAAATATCCTGGTTATCTCATCATACGAAACCTCATCATCTTCTAAATCAAAAACATTGCATTCCCTGCCAATCCTTGGAAGAGAATGAGCATCAGAACAAGAAACCAACGTATATTTATCTAATCTTGGAATTCTTCTAAACATTTCGGGATCAGCAGAAAGACCTGTCTCTAAAGCATAGATGTGTTCTGACATTTCCTCAAAGCATTCTTCAACACTATCGTATCCACTCATTGAGCCAAACAAACCAAAGTACGGTGTCCAAACATGCGCTGGAATGAGCATACATTTTTCAGATGCTTCCAGAACTATTTTCAACACTTCTTTTGATGGGATACCAACAATTGGACGCCCATCTGATCCTAGCTTAGCACCACGTTTTTCAAGCCCTGCAATTATTTTTTCAACAACTGCAATTGATGGCGCAAGTATAATATTATGGATTCTTCGTGTTTTTCCGTTATGCGAATATATTGAAGAAACTTCAGCTGAAAGCATGAAGTATGGGCTATTAGGATTATCCTTTAGCTTTAACAAACCATTACCAGTTTCCACTAAGTCTCTTTTAATCTCAGCAAGCCACTTTGGGTGTGTAAAATCTCCTGTCCCAACAACATCAATACCTTTGCGGTTTGCCCAAGTACCAATGTTTGGCAAATCAAGTTGTGGAGAACACGCTCTGCTGTATTTGGAGTGTATTTCAAAGTCAATTATTTTACGCATATATCCATGATACCACGAAAAAAAGACATCAAAAAACCGGGCTCAAACCCGGTTTTAAAGTTACTGACAAGTGTTTGCAGTAGGACTTAAGTCCGTACTGCCTCTTTGTGGTAATAGACCAAGCACAGAAAGCGCACGGTCAGCAGCATTTGCAATGACGTCTTTAGCATAGGAAAAACCCCAAGAAAAGAACACTTCATTTGTTGGAATACCAAGCTTACCATTACACGTATTTAAATATTCTGTACCGTTATCATTAACTAAAGTTCCAGCAGGATGTGCGACATCACTACTTGTTACAGGACCAATTGTAGTCATGAAAGATGTATCCCCAGGCATGACGTTTCTGTAAGAATATCCAAGCGCACGGAATATTGAATCACTAGAAACTCCGAGTCTTTTCCCATTCGTAATTATGTACACTGTCCCTCTGTCATTAATCAAAGATCCGTCCATTGGAGGAACAAAAGCACCAGTTGGTAATGCAAGATCTCCGTCAGTTCCTGTGACAACATCACTCCAGGAATTAAAACCATACGAAAGGAATGCTCCACCTGATGTGTATGGTCGTTTTCTACCGTCTTGCGAAATGAAATATACTGTTGAACCTGAAATGACATTTGAGCCAGCCGCGTGTGCTGGTCCTGGAGGAACAACTGCTGGAGCTGGCGGGGCTGCTGGTGTTCCAGAACCTGCCAAAGAAACTGTGACATCTTTTTGAACATCAATATCAAAGCCCCAATTGGTCGTAGACTGACTCTTTGAACCATATACTCTAAATGTTACATTTGCATTAATAGGACCAACGTTTGCAGAACCAATCGCACTTGAACTTAATGGCACTTCATTTATTGATGCACTTATATCTCTTGCTACTCTAATAGTATTACAACCTTGAGTAGCCCAGTTTAAGACAATAATTTGACCTGGATTTACTGTTGTTTGATTTGCTGTAAATGAGTTTATCTTACAAGGACCGGACTGTGTTGGTGGTGTTGGTGGTGTTGTTCTAGGCAGACCTGGGGCACTTGGTGCTGCAGGAGTACCACTTGCTGTTCCTGGCGCAGCAGTTGATCCTGACCCAGAAGCACCAGAACCGCTACCTACTCCACTACCTGTTGTTGGCGCACCATTAATACCAATACTTCCTGTAATTGCCCCCAAATTATCACTAGTTACTCTAATACCAACGCTTTGAGGACCATCTTTGGTAACCGTTGCAACAAAAGTTGTACTGTACGCTACATTGGGATAAAGATCACCTAAGGTTGTTGTAGCAGTGTTACCATTACTTAACCCACTAACAAAATTCGGATCTCCACCATTAGTAGTTGAAACCTTTAAACCATCAGGAGAAGTAACTGTTACTTTAACATTTTTTGCATTTGAAATACCTGGCCCCGCGTAAACCGTGATTAGAAAAACTAAAGCTTCACCAACGTTTGCAGAAATAGTTTCATCATAATTACCATCGCCATAGAGCTTTGAAACTCGTAAAAGCATACTCATGTCCTGAACAGTTGGCATCAATCCCAAAGAAGCATTGACACTAACTGTATCTGATGCTGAAGGTGCGTTTGCAGAGGCTGCTGATATCGTAAATGTGCTCGTATGTAACTTACCAACTTGAATTGGTCCAAAATCAATTACTCTAAAAGTACCCGGTTGCAAATCAGGAATCTGTAAACCTTCGCTTGTGAAAGCTTCAGAGTTTGGACTTGGTGCCCAACTAAACGTAGCGTAGCCATTAGGCAATGGCGCTTTAACGATAATGTTTTTTGCAATAGTTGAACCAGTATTAGTAATCTTGGTTCTTACTAAAATATTTTCCCCTGTCTTAATATTAGTACTTTTGGAATATATGATCGTATCATCTCTTCTTACACCAGATTCAACAAGCAGAGTAGTTTGTTCTGCTGCAGGCGCACCTGGTGCGGGTGGTGTTGCAGGAGTACCAGGATTTGTTGGTGGCCCAGAAGAGCCCACGACCACCTCTAAAGTAGAACTTGATTCTGCACCTGTGGTTGGTATAGCTGTCCCTGTTATGGTATATGTCCCCGCTTGAGTCCATGCGTGGTTTGCTGAAAACGTAGAAAGCCCTGCTTCAAAAAACTGGGAAGACTCAGATGAGCCATCACCCCAATTAATTGTGTATTTCATTTGACCACCATTGTAACTTCCAAAAATATTGTTTGAAAAAATAGTGTAGCTCTCAGAAACCCCAACAGCAACAGTTTCTGCTCCAACTATTGTTGGTACTGCCGGACTGTTAGGATTGGCTGGTGTTCCAGGGTTTGCTGGGGCTGGAGGAGTAGCAGGTGTACTTGATTTTTCGATGACAATAGTCTTTGAATCAATTAAACGGTCTGAAGAATCATAACCACCAAGAGTATATGTAGAAAAACTTGCTCCTGCAGGTTCTGCCCAAGAAATGAAAAAGGGATTTACAATTGCTGTACCTGATGTACTATCTGTATTTGTTGAAGAAATTCCGTTTGTGGTTTGAGTAAGTTTTGTGTGATGACAACCAGAAGACTCCCAAGTTAGCGTTGCCTGTGCCATACCCACTTGCTCAGAGACACTTACAGCAACAGGGCTTTGAGTATATGATGTCCCGTTTGCTGTAAATGATGAAACCAAACAACTACTCGTGCTACCTGTTGTACTGCCACCACCTGAACTTGCACAATCAATATCACCTTCAGTGCAAGCAACCACAGCAGAGGCATGCATTAAACCTAAAACCTGTCCTTGTTTTTCAACAGTTTTCTGTGTCTGGGATATTGTTATTGTTTGAGCTTGCGCTACCTCTTTCTCTAATTCTCCTACTGTTGCTCCAACTAAGGTAATGGCTGTGACACTTACCAAAAAAAGAGCGCTCGCATTGAGCATTTTTCTAACCATTTGTATTCTTTAATTGTGTTTTTGTTTCAAAAATGAGCGACTAAAGCTTAAATTTTTGAGCTTTCATCGCAATTTGTATTCACATTATATCACACTGAAACACTTTTGTCCAGAAAAAAAACAAAAAAGACCCGCGTAAACGGATCTTTTTTAATAGTCGGCGGCTACCTACTTTTGCACTAGCATGCGCTAGGCTATCATCGGCACAAATGCGTTTGACTTCTGAGTTCGGGAAGGGATCAGGTCGGACCGCATCGTAAGTGCCACCTGCGATTTAGAAAAGGATTTCCTAACTTGGGACTTAGCCTTGTGGGAACAAGGCACTTTCCTAAATCGCACGAGGCACTTAAGTGTCGTGTGCTATATTGCGCAGTTCGCTGCGCGCGCGTAGTTTTGAAGAACTTCAATCACAAATTGCCAGTTAATTTTTTAAAGAATTAAAACTTTCGATTAATTAGTATTGCTCGGCTGAACACATTACTGTGCTTACACCTGCAACCTATAGAATCGTAAAC
>DAIEPO010000014.1 GCA_027348385.1 bacterium | reverse complement strand
CCCAAAAACCCATATATTTACCAAGCATTAATCTTGTTTGTGCATCAATAGCTGGAAGACTTCCAAAGAATACTGAGATTATAGGTACAAAAATCCACTGCAAATACATACTAGCAGTTCTCCAGACTGTGTACTTCTTTGGTCTTGGTGGTAGCAAGTACATGTTTACATAAACAGAAAAGATTAAAAAGATTGTTGCTGTAGTCATCAAAATTCTGGTCATAAAAGGAAGATTAACCGCAAAAATCGTATTACCAAAATTACCACCACCAATAACTAAAGGTAACCAACCTAAAGCAGAAATGACGATAGAAGCAGTTGCCCAGTTATAGTTTCCTTCAATGAATTGAAAAGCTTTGTAACACTTGTCCCAACGGGGTGCTTTAGATTTAAACAAAGCTGGCATTAACGAAGGGTAATACTCAACATTGTAAGCCCAGCGACGTTTTTGCTTGTATTGGTTAATTAATGTTTGAGTGTATGTGTCTGCTAAACAAGTGTCCAAAGAAACAGACATAAACAAAGGCACGGTCCTGTAATCACCACTGTAGTGTAAATAGCACTGCCAGAAAATATATCCGTCTTCGTTAATTAAATCTTTGCGCCAAAAACCAACTTCTGCTAAAGCCCTTAGAGTCATGCTGTGTGAAGAAAAGGTTCTCAAACGATTTGGTCTTGAAGATTCAACGAATTGCCAAAATGTGTTACTTACTGAAACAACTCTAATAAACGCTGGTGAGTCCCAAATGTTGTTATTGTAAACTGCGATTGGTTGATAGCTTGAACGGTATGGTTTTTCAGCAGTTAAAAACTCATACATAACTCTGGCAAAATACTGTGGATGGACCATTGTATCAGAGTCAAAGTTTGAAACTATAACCTGATCAATTCCAATGTTAAGTTTTTCCAGTTCTGGCAAAACAGACTGCACGGCCCAGGAAGCATTAGCACTCTTTCCCTTAATCTCCCCTGCTAAACCATCAGGGTGTACTGAAATGAAAAAACGAAAAAAACCTTTGCCGTATTTCTCTTTAATTGCTCTAGCTACCTCTTGTGCTTGCTGCCCTGCTCTTTCCTCACTCGCAAGAATAACTATCATTTTCTCTTTAGGATAGTTTGCTTGCTCTAATGATCTGATTGTTGTTTCTAAAACTTCATAGCTTTCATCTACAAAAGGATACAAGATCAGATGATAGTAATCTAAATAGTTGGCGCTAGTTCTGCCAATTGTTAAAAGCTTACCAATGCGTTCAATCTCTTCTTTAAAATATCGCTTAGCTCTAGAAGTCTTTGCATTTTTAAAAGCATTGGTAAGATATTCAATATACTTAGGAAAATCACGCAACTGATCAACTAAAAAACGCCAATCCAAAGTTGCAAAAAAACGATACCTTCTGTAAGAAGAAGCTAAGTGCAATGCTCCGTTTATTGCTTTAAAAAGCCAATAGAGGTCAAAAAGAATTATAAACACAGAAACCCAGACAGGGTGGTTTCTAGAAAAGAAAAGAGCAAAAAACAAAGTAGCCCAGAACAACGCGCCTGGGATTATTTCAAAGATACGCTCCTGAAAGCTCTTTTTGTTAAGTGACATTAAATTACAATGATTGACTTTAGGAACAAAACAGCAATCAAAATTAAAGCTTGTACAAGCATGGTTATAGCTATGACTATCTTGGCAGCAAAGTTTTCACGATCTTTGGTGTATCTGTAAAAAGCGTAATTAGCACCAAGGATTAAAAGCCCTACCAAAGGTAAAGAATATAGATAATAACCTTTGGTAACAATGTCTGGTCCAAAGAAAACATTATAATGCAGCGGGAGCATCTCAGAATTTGGCTTTATCTGTGCTACTATGACAAGCCATGATATAATATTCAGGAGAGCGCTAAGAGCGATCTGAAACAAAATATTTCTTGTGTATTCCAAGACCTTATTCATGGTTTTGATTATACCAGAAACCAACTAATTTTTCCACTAAACAAAATGAAAAAACACCATCTTTTGCTTGGCTCTATTCTTCTACTTGCAACGCTTTTAAGGCTGTTTAATTTAACCACAATCTCACTTTGGCACGACGAAGCATTTTCCGCACTGCTAATTAATTACAACTGGCAAGAAATGTTCTACAGAATTGGGTTAGACGTGCACCCTCCTTTTTACTATGTACTCTTAAGACTCTGGTCTGACCTCTTTGGTGATTCACTCTGGGCTTTAAGAGGTTTTTCTGCTTTCTTTGGTGTTGCGACAGTCTGGGCTTCCTATGCTTTTGTAAAAGTTGCTTTCAAAAAAGAAAACTTAGCACTTGCAGCCGCACTCTTACTTGCTGTTAACCCTTTTCAAATCCAGTACGTTACAGAAGCAAGAATGTACACCCTGGGAACTTTTTTGTTGATGCTTTCAGCATATTACCTTGTTAAAGCATTTGAGACGAAAAAATATCGTTTCTGGTTAGGCTTTATCCTTGCAACCAGTGCTGCAATGTACACACACTACTACCTCTTCTTCTCTATTCTGGGCATTGGTTTGTTTGCACTCTACTATCTCTTTAAAAATCACCGCTTTGAACTAAAACAATACTCACAACTTGTTCTTTCATACATAATTGTGTTGTTGCTTTACATTCCTTGGCTTAAAACCTTTAAATTTCAATTTACTCAGGTCCAAGAAAACTACTGGATTCCAAAGATGAACGAATGGTCAGTACCACTAACAAACTGGCGCTTAATCTTTGGCACTGGCGCAGATAGCGGAAACCCAACAACAAAAATATTTCTAGTTATCGCTTCTTTATTTACGCTTTTCTTAATTTACCGAGTGATTAAAAAAGAAAAAACTATATACAAATGGCTAGCACTCTCAGGAACACTCATTCCTTTCTTGGGAGCACTGCTTCTCTCGTTAAAGCAATCAATATATTTAGATAGGTATTTTCTTTTTGCAGCGCTTTTTTACACAATACTGCTTTGTCTTTTCATCTTTGAATTACCAAACAAAAAACTAAAATATGGCATATATATATTAATGTTAGGAGTATCGATGTATAACTGGTGGGGCTTTTGGAGCTCAATGGACATACAACACAAAACCGGGATGAGTTCAGCTGCCTCTTACTTAAACAACAACATTGAACCTGGAAACAGTCTGGTGATTGGTTCTTCTTTTGAATTCTTTAATTTCAAATATTACAACAAATCAACAGCCACTCCTCTGCTCTATACCCCAGGGATTTCTGATGTTAATGAGTTACCACACTTTTCAGGAACAGCTCTCCTAACAAACAATGATTTAATTCACGATTTACAAGGCACGGAAAAAGGAAACACAGTCTGGGTTCTTTGGACTAATGCATTTGGTGGCAGTAAACCAGATGTTCCTAAAAACTGGGTACAGATCGGCGAAGATCATTCCTGGGAAGACATCCGGCCATATGCAGGTAGTTGGATTATGGTTAATGAGTATTTGGTGAAATAACAGCACCCCGCACGATGACCGAAGTCAAAGTGCGGGGCAATACAAGCGCCAAGCGACCAGGCACCCAAATCTAATTGCGGGGTCGAACGAAACGAGCTTCAACACCGAAGAGATCCTTGCGGCTGACCGAACGGAACTCAAGCGCCCAATGTCCATCACGCCAGAAGAAGCAAGCCAGGCAACGACTACCATAGCTGTCGCCCAGAATTGTCAGAGGCATCAGGAAGTGGTGTTTGCCACGGGACTCTCGTGGGAAGATTTCCTTTCCCTTGCCCTGGAGCTTGAGCAGTGCAGCCGCGAAGCCGAGACTGCCGTAGGCACCCATTGATCTTCGTAACATCGTGATACCATCGACATAGCTCTCACCCTGCAGCACTGGACAAGAAAAGTAGTCGAGGTTAGCGGGGTTTATCTCTCCTTCAAGGTCGTCTTTCAGCACCTTCCAGTACCCCTCGCGAAGAGGAATGAGACCTGTGTCCTGGGCTCGAACAGGCGTAATGGCCAACGCCTTACGGGCAAAGTTCAAAACAAATACGCGAAAGATTGTGGCAAACTCCTGCTTGTAAACGCCACCATTGGCGTGAATCGCCTGGAGCTCTTCACCCGTGAAAGTACCCTCTTCGTCCAGGGTCTCTTCCACTGCTTCCGTAGTCAGGGTTCGCGCTTGGCGAATCTGACCCTTAGAAGGCTTGTGTTCGGACGTGAGCGATGTCTTAGGCATCGTCAGCATCCTCCATTCTGATTGTGGTTCAATGATCCCTTGCGGGATGGCTAAGCTCGACGTTGAGCTAAGCGCCATAGTTATATATACCTTAGATACATAACTAAAACCCTAAGCCCAACTAACAGACTTCATATAATATTCTCAATATTTAGCTTTGTCAAAGCTATTTCAACAAATCATTTAATAACTGCGGCGTTTGTTGCAACTGTTCTGTAGAAACGTTTGATGACGACAAGACTATCTGAAAAAGTATAAAGAATGCACCGGCTGTAAATATTGATATTATGATGCAAACTAAAGCAACTCTGTTGGAGTCTTTTTTTACGCTAAAAGCAAAGTAATACACTGCTACAAACAATCCCAGGGGCATAAACAGAAAAGAAAACAAATATGCATAACGTTTGCTTTTAACACTAACATTATCCTGCTCGTGGTGTTCTAAAGCATTAATCACAAGAGCGCTGGCATTAACATTTTTGTCTTTACTTGCAAGCTCTGTGTATTGTGATATTTCTTTTTGTAGGTCTTGTTCTGTCATATTTAATGTATGATAGTTCCTTTGAACTTTTTACCGGAAATGATCTTCTCGAGGTTTTTAAAATCTTTACCATTTGCAACAATAACCCTTAGGTTGTTTTGTTGTGCGTGTTTGCTTGCTATTGGATCAAAAGGCGCATGCAAACCCGGATCCCATTTGTTACCAACGATTTTTCTAAAATCAGCCCATGAAATTTGTTCTATCTTTTTAGCTCCAGCTAATTTTGGATCTTTGGTATATACATAGTCAATGTTACTTAGGTTAATAACTGTGGAAGCACCATAGTTCTTTGCAATCATCACAGCACAATAGTCTGTGGAATTACCAGGTCTAAAACCTGCTGCAATTATTAAATCCGCCTTGATCTTATGCTTCTTGGTAGGATCTTTAATGACTTTTTGATAGGCAATGCCTCTAAATATTGTTCTTAAAAGCTGTGCATTTAAACGGGTTGCATGAATACCAAGCCAGTCTAAATCTTCAATGGGCATGGTTTGTACCACAGCCGCACCTGCATCTCTGTATTTTCTTGCGGTTGCTCCACCTCCTGAAACAATGACAAAACGGTTGCCTTTTTTAATTTCTGTGATGATGAAGCTTTTAAACTTTTTTAAGAAAGTTGTATCAATGGCATCGGGCACAAATACTGAACCACCAAGTGAAAGCACAAATGTTTTTTTAGGCATTGTTATACGTTAATTAGAATTTAAATTAGTATTGGTAAACGAGCACTTATCCCCTTTAAAACAAGCATAGGCATTTTTTTCAAAACGTAAATCAAAATATGCCAAACGATTTTGTTGATCAGGACTTAGCTGAATCCAAAGAGTGTAAAAACGATCTAGGAAAAGCTTTGAATCTGTAGTTGAATTAAAGTATACAACAAAACCTTTTTTCAAATGCACAATTAACTGATCTGAGGCTCTACCGGGAATTTCAAATGACTCAATTCCTAACGACATTTTCTTTTCAATGTTGTCATTTAGGTACTGCAAGAAATCATTTTTTTGGCTGTCCAAAAACTTTTCTCCAGACTTAATCTCTTCTGTTGCGCTATCAGTAACTTTTTTAAACCCTTTAAAATCTAAAGCTAACTGTTCTTCAGTTATGGCACTGCCAATCGTTGAATCAGAGTTTAGGATATATCTATTTGTGCCTTGTTCTAAAACAAACTCTGGCACCCTTTGATCTATATTAATTAAAACCCTATGCAATGGTTTTCTTTGTATTTCCAAAACTGCTGCAACCTGATAGTTATTATCTAACAAAAACTGTGTAAAAGAACGTGTGCCAAAAAAGAAAATGTTCTTTCTTGGAAATATACCTATCCTGTATTTTTGAATATATTCTTTAAAATTTTCTTGTATACCAACCGCAGCCTGAGCATCAGCACCGCTTACTTCAATGCTGTTTAACTTAAAGAATGATGCAAAATATATACAATACACAAAAAAAACAAAGATTAAGAAAGCTAAGGTCTTTCGCTGCCAGGTATCCAGACCTAGATAGTAAAGTAATCTTTGAGAAAGTTTCTCTGGGGCATTGTGTACTTCGCGCTTGTATTTTCGAGCGCCCTGAATTTGGCTTTTGTATTCCGGCTGATGAAAGCGTTTTGTATCCATTATCTATTTTGCTTTTAAAACTAAGCTTTAAAGATTTTCTTTTTACCAAACATCAAAGGTTGCAATGCTTCAGGAATATTGATTGTGCCGTCTGCTTGTTGATAGTTTTCAAGAATCGCAATTAAAGTTCTGCCAGCTGCAGCAGTTGCATCATTCATATACACTAGTTCTGTTTTACCGTCTTTTCTCTTCACCTTAATATTCAATCTTCTTGATTGAAAATCTGTCATGTAATCAGAGGTGTGTGTTTCTCTGTATTTGTCTTGTCCTGGAAGCCATGTTTCAACATCAATCTGACGATAATCTGGAGCACCCATATCACCTGTTGATATTTCTACGACTTGGTACGGCAAAGCTAAAGTTTGGTTAATGTGCTCTTGAAGTGCAACAATTAACATTTGTTCTTCTTGTCCATTTTCAGGTGTGGTATATGTTTCCATTTCAAGCTTGTCGAATTGATGCACTCTTAAAATACCTTTCATATCTTTGCCATATGAACCAGCCTCTCTTCTAAATGCTGTTGAAAAACCAATGTACCTGATTGGCAATTCTTCTTCTTTCAAAGTTTGATCCATGTGTATTGGGCCAAGGGTGTGCTCGGCACTACCTACTAAATACAAGTCATCACTTGGGATATAGTAGCGCTCTTCTTTGGGTTCTAGTCGTCCCATTCTCTGCATAACCTCTGGCTTTATCATCACGGGTGGTAATACAGGAACAAAAGGCTTGGTAGATACGTTTAACCCAGCTTTTTTAGCGACTTCAGCAATTACAGTTTCGTTAGTTAAAATACCCATAACTAACTGAATTACTGCAAACTCTAACAAAGCAAGATCGCCTTTTAAATATGCAAAACGCGCACCTGTTACTTCTGCTGCTGTTTCTGTGTCGATTATTCCTAACTCTTTACCTAGCTCCCAATGCTCCTTTGGTTTAAAAGAAAACTTTGGAATATCTCCGTGTTTAGAAATGACTGTGTTTGCAGATTCATCAGGACCAACCGGTGTTTTAGAAGACGGAATGTTTGGCACTGCGTACATTAACTCTGTGTATTCAGCATCTAGCAGTGCAAACTTCTCTTCTAAGGAAACAAGATTTTCTTTAACTAACTTACCCCTGGCAACATCTTTTTCTTTTGCAGCAATATTTTTTTCTTGATTTAAATTCTCAATCTCTGTTCTTAGTTTTCTGCGTTCCTCGTCAACTTCCAAAAGACGATCAATATTAACCTTACCTTTTTTATCAGTAACAGTTTGTTTGATTAAATCGGGATTTTCCCTGATGTATTTTATATCTAACATGTTTTTCCTTTATTTATCTAAAAGTTCTATGATCTCTTTACAATATGCTAAAGCATTGGTGTAATCAATCTGATCTTTTTTGTAAAAAGCTCCGGATATGACTTCACGATCACTAGGCTTGAATTCTCCTCCAACTATTTTGCAATGATATGAAATTAAAATGATTTGTAATTCCTCGTCTGGAAACTCTGGGTCTTTTGGGTCTGAAGTATAGTAGCTTGAGTATATCTTTGGTAAGAGTCTAACAACTTCAACATCAAGACCAGACTCTTCTTTGGCTTCGCGAACAACAGCTACTTCTGGATCTTCACTGAAATCTATCTTTCCTCCGGGAAATTCCAATTTTCCATGCCGTCTTGTTCCTGGATCATTGCGTTTAGTTAAAAGCACCTCGCCTTGGTCATTAGTAATGATTGCACAAACTATACAAAATTGCTTTTTGACTGACATGGGTTTAATCCTTCATTGGTGGAAAAATGACAGTCTCACGCACTGACTTATCATGCAAAACTGCAAAGAGTCTTTCGGACATTCCAAAGCCAGCTAGCGGTGGCATACCATATTCCATTGCTTGAAGATAGTCTTCATCAATCATCTGGGCTTCAGTATCACCTTTTTCACGAAGTTTCATCTGGTCTTCAAATCGTGTTCTTTGATCAATTGGGTCATTTAATTCACCAAAGCCCTTACCAAGTTCAGTGCCGTATGCTATTACTTGTAAACGCTGAACTGCTTTTGGATTCTTTGGGTCTCTCTTTGCTAAAGGCTCTAATTCCAAGGGCTGATTAACTAAGAAAACCGGTTTGTCTAAACCAAGTTGCAAACGAATTTTCTTAAAGATCAGGTCTATTAAACGACCACGTCCAGCAAATTCTTCAAACTTAATATTACTTTTGCGTGCATACGCTTCTAAATCTGCGTCAGAAACCTTTTCTAAATCTAAACCTGTGTGTTTTTTAAAGATGGCGAAATAGTCGAGGTCTTGCCAAGTACCACTCCAATCAACTTCATGTCCCTCAGAAACAACCTTCAATGTTCTAAATGTTTCCTGGATTATGTACTGATACATTTGTTGCAAAAACTTTTTCAACATTTCAAAATCTGCATAAGCCCAGTAAAATTCCATTTGGGTGTAATCTTGAAGATGTGTTGTAGAGATGCCTTCATTTCTAAATATTCTTCCAATCTCAAAAACTTTTTCAAAACCACCAACAATAAGCTTTTTCAAAGGCAGCTCTAAAGAAATACGCAAGTAAAAATCACGGTCTAATGCTTTGTGATGTGTGATGAAAGGTTCTGCTTCAGCTCCTCCAGGAATTGATTCTAAAACTGGGACTTCAACTTGTAAAAATCCTTGATCAACTAAAAACTTTTGAGTTGCTGCCCAAAACTTGGATTTCTTAACAAACATTTCTCTGACCTCTGGGTTCATCAGAAGATCTAAGTATCTTTGGCGCAACTTTGTTTCCATATCAGAAAGGCCATAGTGTTCAGAAGGTAATGGTCTTAAAGACTTGGCAAGCATTTTAAAGTCTGCAACATCTAAGGTTTTTTCTTCAGTCTTTGTTTTAAACAAAAAACCTGTTGCTTCAATGAAATCTCCTAAATCAAAGTTTTCAAGCAAAGCGAATTTAGAAGCAAGGTTATCTGCTTTGAAAAATAACTGGATTTTAGTGCTGCCATCTTCAATGTGTGCAAAAGTAATTTTGCCTTGGGTTCTTAAGCTTCGAATTCTTCCAGCAACAGTAATTTCTTTCTTAGTTTCGACAAGTGCCTCAAAGTTATCCAAGGCCTCTTGGTTAGTATGATCTCGTTTTGTCGAAGAAGGATACGGATCAATGCCAGCGGCTTTTAAAGCTGCTAACTTTTTCTTTCGAAAGTCTATAATATCTTCAATTCTTTCAGACATTTTGTTGATTTAATACTTTCAAATTATACCAATTAAGGCGCATTTGGGCAAAATTAAAGCCCCAGGGTTACTGGGGCTTTAAGAGCTATTCAATATGTGTAATTTCGTAGGTCATCTCACCAGCCGGAGTTGGTACTTTAATCTTGTCGGAAGCTTTACGACCAAGTAAGGCTTTACCAACTAAAGATTCATTTGAAATCTTGCCTTCAGCTGGGTTGGCTTCATTGGCACCAACAATGGTATATTTTCTTTCACTCTTTTGTCCCTTGTCATCTAAAACAGAAACAATGGCAGTTGAACCAACCATGACTGTGTTGTGCTTGCCGTGAGTATCAATGATCTCAGCATTCTTAATCATGTCTTCAATTTCCTGAATTCTGCCTTCTATGAAAGACTGCTCTTCCTTGGCTTGAGCATAATCAGCATTTTCTGAAAGATCTCCATGCGCAACTGCTTCCTGAATACGCTCAATTACTTCCTTGCGTTTTTCATTGATTAAAACCTTCAACTCTTCGTTTAGTTTTTCTAAACCCTCTGGAGTTAACAAGAATTTTTTTTGGCTCATTTTCTTAAGTTTAAATATAAAAGCGCGGGGGGAACTGCTTTGCGCTGGGATTATATTAGGCGATTTTACCGCTATTGTCAATTAAGGCTAGCGTTTCTTTGCAACTGATACAACATTACTTAAAAGCATAGCCACAGTCACAGGACCAACACCACCAGGAACAGGTGAAACAGCAAAAGCTTTGTCTTTAACTGATTCAAAATCAACGTCACCTGAAATACCACTGTTTGACTCAGCAGTGCCTGCATCAATGACAATGCTTTCGGGGAGTACCATAGATCCATTAATTAAACCAGGAACACCTGTACCACTTATGATTATATCTGCAGACAAACAAAGACTAGCAAGGTCTTGGGTTGATTGATTGGCAATGGTAACTGTTGCACCTGCCTGCATCAGCAAAAAAGTAACTGGCTTACCTACTAAATCCCCTGCGCCAATAACTAAAACATGTTTACCTGGAAGCGCAATCTTTAATTCTTCTATCATCTTTAAAACAGCAGATGCAGTTGCGGGCATAATTTTTTGCTGTCCCGTAAAAAGCTCGCCCAGATTTACAGAGGTGGTCATATCCACATCAATCTCCGGATTAATCGCATTCATTACTAGCTGCTTGTTTAAATGTTTTGGCAAAGGCAATTGCACGATCAAACCACAAATATTTTTCTTCAGTGTTCATTTTTTTAATATCTGCAACTAAAAGCTCTTCGGAAACATCTTCAGGATATTTTCGTATCTCAAAATCAATACCTGTTTCAAAAGCTCGCTTAGCTTTGATATTAACGTATGATTCAATTACCGGGTCTGAACCAACAAAAACATCAATGAGCTTTGGTTTAAACCTAAGCCTTAAAACTTCTTCTTTAAGCTGCTTTAAAATCTCAGCAGCTATTTTTCTTCCGTCTATAATCATTTGTTTCTGTTATTTGCCCACCATAATAATGTTTCTTTAACAACTGGCGATGCAGCAGCAGAGCCTTCACCACCAGCCTCTATTAAAACTGTAATAACTATCCTGGGATTTTCAAAAGGTGCGAAAGCTGTAAACCAAGCATGTGTAGCACTAGGATTTGCTGAATCAAATTGCGCGGTTCCAGTCTTTCCAGCAACAGTAACAGGCAAGGTGTTTAAACTTCTAGCAGTACCTTCAGTGACAGTCATGCGCATGCCTTCTCTTACGATTTCTATATTTCTTGGATCAATGAATGCAGAACGAATGACCTCGGGTTCTTTTTTTAAAATCACTTTGTTTTCAACATCACTAACTCTATCAAGAATATACGGACGATACAAGGTGCCGCCATTTGCAACCACAGAAGTCCACATGGCTACTTGCAATGGCGTTGCTAACATATCTCCTTGTCCAATTGAGACGTGATAGGTGTCTCCTGGATACCAAACCTGCATTTCTTTAGTATCAAAATGGTTTTTCTTCCAATTAGGATCAGCAACTAAACCCGCGGCTTCAGAAGGAAGATCAATTCCAAGGGGTGTACCCATACCGAAAAGCTGATCATACTTAGCAAGTCTTTCGGGGCCTAGCCCGGCAATGTTTAATGCTGATTGTCCACCACCAACTGTGTAGAAATATATATCCGAAGACATGGCGATTGCAGTACGCACAGTCATTGGACCTAAACCATTTTCTTTCCAGCCTCTAAAATGGAAACCACCATAGACCAAATCACCGTTATCATAAATCACTGTTTTTTCATCAACAACATTTTCTTGTAAAGCAGCTGAGGCAATTACTGGTTTAATTGTAGAACCAGGAGGATATGTTCCAGAAATTGCTCTGTTAAAAAGCGGCTTCTTTGGGTCAGTGGTTAGTTTTAAATATTCTTTCTGAGAAATTCCTTGTGCAAAGAGATTGTTGTCAAAGCCTGGTAAAGAAACTAGTGCTAGAACTTTACCATTTTGAGGATCTAAGGCTATGGCTGCGGCTTTTTTGTTACCATTATGCGCAACAATATTCTTGTAAAGCTCTTTTTGTAATTCTGCATCAATATTCAAAATCAAAGAATTACCTGGTTCTGGATCAATCTGACCATGCAAAGACTTTAGATTACCCTTAGCATCTACTTCAACCTGTTTTTTGCCAGCAACTCCGCGCAAGTATTTTTCATACTCTGCCTCTATGCCAGTTTTGCCAATGTAATCATTGTGTGCGTACTCTCCCTCTTCTTGGCTGGATAGTTCTTGGTCTGTAATTTTTCCTGTGTAACCTAACAAATGCGAAAAAACCAAAGGGTCTTTGTACTCTCTGATTGGATTATGTTCAATTGCAAATCCCGGAAACTGGCTGGCTTTTGATTCAAACAAAAGCGCATAATCCTTAGGAAGATTTTGCATAACACTAATTGGTTGATATGACTTAAGACCTTTCTTTAAAATCTCAGTAATTAAGGGGTCTGCTTCAAATCCGATCAATTCTGAAAGAGTTTTAACGCTTTGCTCATAATCCTTAGGAAGATCTGCGGGAGTAACGACTAATTCAAAACTAGGAACATTTTGGACAAGATCTTTGCCTTCAGAATCATAGATAATGCCTCTGGGAGCAAGGATTTCTTGAACTCTTAAACGGTTTTGGTCAGCAAGAGTTCTAAAGTGTTGTCCTTGTACAATCTGCAAAACAATTAAACGTCCGAATAAAATCAAAAAAACAGCAACAACCACAGCAACATAAAAAGAAATTCTAGAGTCTTCGTTTTGCCCTTCATAGTAATCATCAGGCTCGCTTGCCTGAAACAAAGCACCCTCTTCCCAATCAAGCTTTGGGCCACGAGTCTTTTTCTCAAAATTTGAATTGTAAACGCTAAAAGGATCCTTCATCTTTTGAGTAATAATTAATTAATCGATCAACGGACAAAGAAAAGAAATATATTGGCGCCACAAAGATTAAATTCAAAAAAACGTCTAACCAAATTTTTATTGTTAAATATTCTCCTGAAATCGACAAAGCAGTGCCAAAACGAACTGCCATGGTGTTTAAAATATATACCAAACCAACAACCAGCAAGTATGCTAATGAAACAATGATAGCAATATATCCCAAGCTTAAATCAGAGCTGAAAAATGTTCTGGTGGTATAGTTAATAATAAAAGCGGTAATTAAAAAAGCGAGTGCAAAGATACCCAAAAAAGTATTACTGTAAAAATCTAGAGTCAAACCTGAAAAAAATGCTAACCAGAGATAATCAGAATTATCTTTCCTGAAAGCATAAACTGCTGTTAACAAAAACAAGAAGCTTGGAGCAGAAGTACCAATCTTTGGAAAAACAATACTTAAAGCAAGCAAAAAAATAACTGTTATTGCATAAATGACTACTTTTGCCATTTTACTCCTTTATAACTGAAACAAATTCTAAATTCTTTAAATCAACTCCGGAAATGACAGTGGCTCTTTGTAACAGATCGCTTTTTTGTGATTGCAACTGACCGACATTTCCAATCAATAAACCCTTGGGAATTTCTGTGCTTAAGCCTGCTGTTATTACTCGATCGTCCTTATTTACAACAGCACTCTGAGAAAGATTTTCAATGATCATGCCAGAACCATAAGAACCACGAACAATGCCATTGTCTCCAGTTGCACTAATCTGGGCATCAATTGTACTTTGTGGGTCTGTAACCAACAAAACTTTAGATGTAAAACTATCTACACTAACTATCTTACCAATTAAATATCCTTCAGAAAGCACAGCTGCACCAACTTTAATACCAGCACCCTTGCCAATATTTAAAACCAAACTTTGACTAAACCCGCTCGGGTCTTTTCCCAAAACTGTCGCTGAAACCAAGCTGTGCGTAGTTTTCTGTCTGTAGTCTAACTCAGCACGTAATTTTTCGTTCTCTAACCTATATTGCTGCAAAGCAACATTTTCTTGTTGCAATTTTCTAAGTTGCTCACTTAAAGAAGCATTCTTTTTGTTTACAGAACCAACTGATGAAAAGTATGAAAAGAAGCTTTTAAAGGAATTACCAATCCCAGAAAAAACATAAACCAAAGGACGACTTGGTTGAACACCAGTGCTTTGGATTGGTTTAGAAAGCCCGTTAATGCTTAAAATCAACAAAACCAGGCCTAAAAATATGAGTAAAGAAAAAACCCCTAATTGCCTTTTAGAACGCATCTTTTTGCTCCTTTGATGATATAATATTAGCATGAAATCAAAAATCAGACTCATTATCTTTGATCTAGACAAAACACTGATCAAGAATAGCTCTTGGCAAAGACTAAACTATGCTTTTGGAATCAGCAAAAAACAAGACCAAACCCTGCTTTCAGAATACAAACAAGGAAAGCTTGGTTATGTTTCTTGGATCCAACGATTACTACTTTTGTATTTAAAAAACTCTAAGCCTTCTAAAAAAGATGTCTTAACTGTTTTGAAGAGATACACATACAAAAAAGGAGCGAAAGAAACAATAAAATACTTAAAAGCTAAGGGTTATGAAATAGCGATCATTACAGGATCGGTTAATCTTTTAGTAGAACATGTTGCTAAAGAATTAGGTATTCCCAAAAAACATGCTTTAGCAAACAACACTTTTGTTTTTAATTCGAAATCCAAATTAACAAACATTCAAACAATTGCCGATGATCCAGAAGCTAAACTTTTGATGCTTAAAAAACTTTGCCAAGATTTAAAAATACAAGCCAGCAATTGTGTTACTGTTGGTGATGGTGATAACGACAGGACGTTGTTTTTAAAAACCAAACATGGTGTTACTTTTAAAAACTCGGAAATAAAAAAGCTTGCCTGGAAAACCATTAGCAAGCTCGAAGACTTAAAAACAATACTCTAACTATCTAGGAATTCTTTCAAAGGTCGTATTTACTAAAACATCTTTAAGAGTTTCAAGGTCTTCAACAACAACACCACAACCTCGACAGACAGCTGTCAAAGGATCATCAGTGACATGCACCGGCATTTCAGTAATTTCTGATATTAAACGGTCTAAACCTCTAAGCAAAGCACCACCACCAGCTAAAGTAATGCCTTTTTGCATTAAATCTGCAACCAACTCAGGCGGGGTTTCTTCTACTGCAGCTTTAATGTTGTTTACAATTACCCGAACTGAAGGAGCTAGGGCTTCACGGATTTGAGTATCATTTACAAAAACTTCTTTAGGTAGTCCTGTTACTAAATCACGCCCGCGCATTGATGTTTCAAGTGGTTGCTCTAAAGGATAGGCTGAACCAATTTTAATCTTTACATCTTCTGCTGTTCTTTCACCAAGTAGCAAATTAAAATTGTCTCTAGCATAATCAATGATTGATTCATTCATCTTGTCTCCTGCCATACGCAAGGATTTTGAAATAACTACACCACCTAAAGAAATAACTGCGATTTCTGAAGTACCGCCACCAATATCAACAATCATAGACCCTGCAGCATCCTGCACTGGTAATCGTCCACCAATCGCTGCTGCCATCGGCTCTTCGATTAAAAATGCCATGCGTGCACCTGCATTTAAAGCAGCATCTTGCACCGCACGTTTTTCAACCTCAGTAACTCCCGATGGAATACCAATAACTACACGGGGTCTTCTTAAAAAAGAATATGTTTGCTGATGCACCTTGTTGATGAAATATCTAAGCATTTGCTCAGTAATTTCAAAGTCTGAAACAACTCCATCAACCAACGGTCTGGAAGCAACAATGTGTGGTGGGGTTCTACCAACCATTCTTTTAGCCTCATTACCAATAGCCAAGATTTGCTTGGTTTTGGTGTTTAAAGCAACAACAGAAGGCTCATTTATAACAATACCCTTGCCTTTTACATAGACCAGAGTGTTAGCTGTCCCCAAATCAATCCCTATATCTTTGCTGAATTTTGCAAAAAATGAGTCTAGAATTGCCATAACTAGTATATTTTAACTGAATAACGAGCTTTTGCAAAACCCATATTTTCGGTATAATTGCAATATGAAAAAAATAACGACTAGAAACGAAAACTACTCTCAATGGTACCTAGATATAATCGAGACTGCAGAGCTTGCTGAAAACTCTGTTACTAAAGGAAGTATGGTCATAAAACCATACGGATATTCCATCTGGGAAAGCTTTCAAAGAGTTTTAGACAAGATGATCAAAGATACTGGGCACAAAAATGCTTACTTCCCTCTTTTCATTCCGAAATCTCTTTTAACCAAAGAAGCCAAACATGTTCAAGGCTTCGCTAAAGAATGTGCTGTGGTTACACACCATCGTTTAAAAGATTCTCCAGAAGGCATTGTTGTTGATCCTGAATCTAAACTTTCAGAAGAACTGATAGTCAGACCAACCTCTGAAACAATTAT
>DAIEPO010000013.1 GCA_027348385.1 bacterium | reverse complement strand
AAATTAAGCCTAAAGATAAACGAGAAGCTTATTTTATGACAATAATAAAGAGATTAAGTAGTTTTAAGGAATTTGATGTTCCCTTAAAAGTATTGTTACAAAATGGATCTATAATCCAGTTTGGTTTCACCGATATGTCGTTAGTAGAAGCGGCAGAAAAACAACAATCAGTTATTTTAACCGATGAGTTTAATCTATACAGACAATTTAAGGAAAATGTTCCAATAATCTATTTTAAACAACTTGTAGCTACCGAACTTCATAAAATTAAAATATAAGCCATCGTATTTTAATTAAAATATTAATGATTTAATATCTTGCTGCGGTTTACAGAAAAAATAGTCGATGAATAAACAGAAAAAACGACATAGTCGTTTTCTTAGTGTGCTTGCTTTTCGACTTATAGGCAACGCCTTTGTCGAACGGGTCTAGGACCACAAGCACAAAAACAGCATATCATCTTTGACATATGTTAAGCAAGAGAGCTTAAGATTTGTATATCTGCATTCGCTCTTTTGTATCAACAATTTTGTAACCCAAAGCCTCAATTTCTTTTCTAAGTTTGTCTGAAAGATCAAAGTCTTTATTTTCTCTTGCTTCTAGGCGTTTTTGATAGAGTGCCTTTAATTCAGCAGGGAATTCAGACGCATTTAATTCTGTTTCAGCTAGCTCTGCATTTTCAAGGTTTAATCCTAATACCTCATCCATCTTGTAGATTGTTTGAAGCTTTTCGTCATCAGGAAGTTTTGATTTAAGTAGTTCGTGAAAAACAGCTAGGGCTTCTGGGGTGTTAATATCGTCATTTAGAGCATCTTTAAATTTTTCAAAATACATATCACTAACAACACCAACATTTGGATCAAAGTCTTGTAGCCTGTTTTTCAAAGCCGCAACCCCTTTAACAATGTTTTCATAACCATTTTTTGCAGCAAGCAAACTTTCTTTAGTGACATTTAATCTGCTTCTGTAATGTGACTGTAAGACTAAGTATCTTAACGAAAGTCCGTCAGCTATTTTTTCTTCTGCTAAATCTTTTAAGACATAGAAATTACCAACAGACTTAGCCATTTTAGTACCATTAACCATAATGTGTTCAGAGTGCACCCAGTAATTTACGAAAGGTTTGTAGATTGGTTGAGCTTGAGCAATTTCATTGGTGTGGTGGGGAAATATTAAATCAACACCGCCAGTGTGAATGTCAGTGCCTTCAGGAAATTTTAAATAGTTGATCAGACTGCATTCAATGTGCCAGCCTGGGTGTCCTGGACCTAAATCTTGGTGTTCCCAGAAAATGTTTGCATTGTCTTGCTCGTGTGCTTTCCAAAGCGCAAAGTCAGAAAGATTGTCTTTGTCATACTCATCAACTTTAACTCGAGCACCTATTTTTCTTCCTTCAAGGAATTTCTCACCAACTAAGTTACCATAATCACCAAAGTCTTTTTGATATTTTTCGATACTAAAATATGTTGAGCCATCATCAGTTTTGTAAGCATAGCCTTTTTTAATCAAGGCCATGATGAAGTCTTGGATATCTGCAATTTTCTCAGTTACTTTAACAAAACTAATATCTTTTTTATTAATGTTAATCTTTCCTAGATCTTCAAGAAAAGTCTCAAAATACTTACTGGTAAATGTTTTTAACTCCGCAACACTTGCTTCTTTGCCAAACTCTTGGATGGTGTTGTTTATGGTTTTGTCATCAACATCTGTAACATTCATAACCCAATCAACAGCATAACCATTGAATTCTAGGGCGCGTTTTAAAACATCAGCGTTGATGTAGGAACGCAGATTTCCAATATGCACGTGATTGTAAACTGTCGGACCGCAAGTGTATAGCTTAACCTTGTGTTTGTCTGAAGGTTTAAAATCTTCAACTGAATGTTTTAGGGTGTTAAAAATCTTTAAATGCATACCCCTATTTTATCACAAAGCAATCTTTAAGTATAAAAGAAGGGGGGTTAAAACCACTTCTTGGACTTAAAGAACATGAATAGTGTTAGAGAGCCAGAAATAGCGATACCCAGGATTATCCAGAAGCCATTCGTTGTATTTTCAAAAGGTTGCCCTGGGAGATGCAGTGCAAAGAAAAACATCACAAAAGAAGCTGGCAAGAAAAGCGCTGAGAGAACTGTAACAATCTTAGTTGTTTGGTTAAGGTGGTTTGTTGCTAAAGATGTGTTTGCTTCAGCAAGTGCTTCTATGGTTTCTTTTTGAATTGAAAGAATGTCCCAAATATTCTCGGCATGTTCTAAAAGTGCTGTGTAGAAGTTTCTGCTTTCTGGGAAAACCATATACGCTTCTTTTTTAACCATAATACGCTTGAGAATGAGGTGGTGTGTTTTCATGATTCTTCGAAAGTCTATGATATTCCTTTTCATCAAAGAGATTTTTTCAAGCATTGGTAAACTTAAGTCATCAAAAATATCTTTTTCAATTTCAGTCATATCTTTGGTGATGTGGTCAAGAATTGGGAAGCTTCGTCTGAAAAGTGATTCCAATATTTGATAGAGGAGATAGCCGGAATTCTTAGACATGAACTCTTGTCGTTCTGATGTAATTTTGTGCACATTTTCAAAGATGTGTAGCATTGTGTACATTGAACCATCATGTACTGTCACAACAAAATCTTTGCCAACAAAAAAATCTACTTCTGCAGGAAGTATTTCTCTGGTTTTTCTGTTAAAGACAGGGAATATCAAGATGATATGCTGGTACTCTGGATGGCTTTCCATCTTGGCATGTTGAGAAGAAACCAGCATTTGCTCATAGTCCAAAGGATGAAAATCAAAGTTTGTTCTTAAATAGTTGATTTCCTCTGTTCCTGGTTTTACAACATCAATCCAACGAAGATTTTTAGTATGGATGATTTTAAGGCTCATTTTTTGTTAGCTTTGTTTTGGTTTCAGGGATATCCTTCTTAGCTCCTTTACATTTTTGCGTGTTTGTATTATAATCGTTTGTTAACGATATAGCAAATAAATGGTATAATTTAGATATTAAAGATATGTCCACACCAGAACAACTAATTCCAGATTCGGAACTTAAAGCCAGGGGCGCTTTTGAAACAGTCGAAAGCTCACAAGTTCCAGAAGTCCCAAAAACAGAACAAGCATCAGCTGAGGCTCCTGTTGTTGTTCCTGGTTTGGATATTGCTCCAGAAGTATCTCCAGAAGCACCTGTTGCTCCAGTTAAACAAGAGCAGTCAAAGCCCAATACTATTGTCTCTGATTTCTTAGATGGTCACAAGACTGCAGCACAGATTCAAGAAGAAAAGGAAAGTGGAAAGCTCAGTGCTGCAGATATAGTCAACGGGCTACTTAATAGAACTAGGTAGAGTCTTAATCCAGAAACAAAAATAAAACTAAAATGATTTCGCAAAACATACTCTTAGGATCATACATCGTTCTAGTTCTTCTGGTTGCAGCTTTTGTGGCTGTCTTTTTGCATTACTGGCTCCGTAACAGAAAATATGCTAAGGATGTTGTGCCAAGAATAAAAAATTCGGTCTTTTTAGAGTTACAAGTTCCTAAAGAAAGTGCTGACCAGGAAAATTACAAAGATCTGGAACAAAAGAAGCAGCTAATTTCTGTTGCCGAACAGATTTTTACAACTCTTTCAGAAGCTGGATCTAAACAAACCTTTTTTGGTAAGAGTGATTACATTTCTTTTGAAATTGCAGCTTTTGAAAAGAAAATCTCTTTCTATATAAACTGCCCGGCGACATTAAAGGATGTCATTGAAAAACAGGTGCATGCACAATACCCAACAGCACAGATTGAAGAAATAGTTGGTTACAATCCATTTGTGCAAGGTGCGGTCCAGGCAACAACAGAACTTATTCTGCAAAAGAAGTATGTCTATCCTTTCAGGACCTACAAGCTCATGGAAACTGACCCATTGAATGCAATTACGAATGCCATGTCTAAACTGGATGAGAGTGAAGGCGCTGTCATCCAGTTGATTATTAGTCCTGCAGGTGATCGTTGGCAGAAAAAGCCAAGACATATGGCTTTAGATATACAGCAAGGAAAAAATCCCGCAGTTGTAGAAAAGGGGATCATTGGCCGTGTTTTCCATGATTTAATCTTTAGAAGCAACACTGGTAAGAAAAATCCAAGCCGTTCTTCAAGAGACCTTTCAGGATTAGATAGCCCAATTAATCTAACGCCGATGCAGCAGGAGATAGTTAAGCGTTTAGAGGAAAAAGCAAGCAGACCAGGCTACAAAGCAAACGTTAGAATTATAACTTCTGCAAAAGATGCTGTTAGTGCTGACATGCATATGCGCAACATCATTGCATCATTTATGCAATACACAATACTGCCTTTTAATGGTTTTAAGATTAAGAAAAGAAACGATAACAGAATTCTTCTAGACTACATCTTTAGAGCTTTTAATGACTATGGCAATAGATTCATTTTAAATACAGAAGAATTAGCTAGCATTTGGCATTTACCAACACCTTTTACAGAAACCCCTAATATTAAATGGTTGCTTTCTAAAAGAGCTCCAGCACCTGTTAATATTCCAACCGAAGGAATTCTTTTAGGCAAAAACATATACAGAAACGTTACAACAGATATACGCATTGCTCGTGATGACCGTAGAAGACACATGTACATGATTGGACGCACTGGTTCTGGTAAATCTGAGCTTTTGAAAAATATGGCCATTCAAGACATTAAAAATGGCGAAGGTTTGTGTTTAATAGACCCACACGGTGATTTAGTAGAAGGTATTTTAGAACACATTCCAAAAGAACGTGCTGAAGATGTCATACTTTTTGAACCTTTTGACACAGACCGTCCTGTTGGTTTGAATATCTTGGAAGTTAGAAGCGAGGAACAAAAAGATTTTGCAGTTCAAGAAATGATCTCAATCTTTTACAAGTTAGTTACAGATCCTTCAATGCTTGGTCCAATGTTTGAGCACAACATGCGTAATGCCATGTTAACTTTAATGGCAGATCAAGAACATCCAGGAACTATTGTTGATATACCAAGGATTTTTACAGACACAGAGTTTCAAAAATACAAGGTTTCTAAAGTTAAAGATTTAGTTGTTAGAAACTTCTGGGAAAAAGAAATGGCAAAAACTTCTGATTTTCATAAATCAGAAATGCTTGGGTATTTAATTTCTAAAGTCGGGCGTTTTGTTGAAAACGCAACCATGCGTAATATCATTGGTCAGGCTAAATCAGGCTTTGATTTTAGAGATATCATGGACAACGGTAAGATCTTGCTTGTCAACCTTGCTAAAGGAAAAACAGGTGAGATTAATGCAAAGCTTCTTGGTTTAATCCTTGTTTCTAAGATTCAAATGGCAGCACTATCTCGTTCAGATATTCCAAGAGAAGAAGACCGTCGTGATTTCTACCTCTATGTTGATGAGTTTCAAAACTTCATCACTGATGCTTTTTCTTCAATACTTTCTGAAGCAAGAAAATATCGTTTAAACTTAGTCATTGCACATCAATACTTAGGACAGCTAGAACAACAAGCAGGAGCACAGGGTGCTGGCAGCAAAGATATACGGGACGCAGTCTTTGGAAATGCTGGTACAGAAATTTGTTTCCGTATTGGTGTGGAAGATGCAGAAACCATGGCTAAGGAATTTTCTCCAGTTTTCAGCGATTTTGATTTAGTTAACATAGATCGTTTTAATGCCTACGTTAAATTAATGATTAATGGTACAGCCTCCAAGCCTTTTAACATGCAAACTATGCCACCACTTTCTGGAGGTCAAAGAGACATGGCCTCAAGCATCCGCGAACTCTCAAGACTTAAATATGGACGTTTAAGAGAAGATGTTGAAGCAGAGATATTAGAAGCAAGCCAAGTTGCTGAATATATGGCAAAAGCTGGGTTTAATACTGAAAAAACCGCTTAACCACAGCAGGGGAAAACTAGGGTGTGGTATACTGTATATACTTGATTTCGATTGAAACAAAAGGTCATTAAAATACAAAAATAAAAGTTAAGGGGAAAAATGGACAAATTATCAAATTTGGCTCTTGTTGTGCAGATGATTGACTCTGCAGAAAAGAACATCAGGTCTGCAAAACAGCTCTTGAGAGAAATGCTTGGGGGCAGAGAGATTGCGGATAACAGTGCAAAGCTTTCAGAAAAAGCACAGATGCTTTCTGTAACTGAAGGCGGAAAAATAATTGAAGGAGTTTTTGACGGTCAGAACATGATTGGTCCTGACAGTAAACAATATCCTGTGCCAGCAAACTATGCTTCAAAGAGCAAGCTTGTTGAAGGCGATGTTTTGAAATTAACCATTGCTGAAGACGGTTCTTTCATCTACAAACAAATTGGACCAGTTGAAAGAAGAAAAATAATTGGGCTGCTTTCTAAGGATGAGAGTGGTAATTACAAAATAGTTGCAGATAGCAAGACTTACAAAGTGTTGCTTGCTTCGTTAACTTACTTTAAAGCAGAAAACGGGGATCAAGTAACAATAGTTGTGCCTGCAGACCATGATTCGGCTTGGGCAGCAGTTGAAAACGTTATAAAGGGCGGGGCTGTCGAAGAACATGAAATCAATGGAGTCAAAAGTTCTAGCCCTGCAGAAGAGCATGAAATGGACGAAATCTAATGAAGTTAAGTAAAGCCTTAATTCAACAAATATTTAGATTCGCAATCGTAGGTGTGATTAACACTGGTGTTGATTTAGTTGTCTTAAATCTTTTGATCTATGTAACCCATGTTGGTGAAAAAGGTTTTTTCTATACAGTTTTTAAGTCCATTTCTTTTGTTGCTGCTTTAACCAACAGTTACTTCATGAACAAGTATTGGACTTTTGCAGGCAAAGGAACCAGCAACAGGATTATTGAAGTCAGTGAATTTACCATAATTAGCTTAATAGGATTTTTGATCAATGTTGGCGTTTCAAGCTTAGTTGTTAATTTCATCCCACCAATCATTGTTTCTCAGGCAGTTTGGCCTAGTATAGCGGCGCTGTTTGGAACAGCTTTTGGTTTAGTCTGGAACTTCATTGGTTACAAGCTTGTAGTTTTCGAGAAGAAAAAGAAATAATCCACAGATTTTTAAACCCGACAAAAGTCGGGTTTTTTGATATACTCAATTTATGCCAGTCCTATACAGAGATTACAGACCAAAATCTTTTTCTGAGGTCATAAATCAGGAGCATATTAAAACGACCTTGCAAAAAGCAGTTGCTGCAGGTACTTTTGCGCATGCCTATCTTTTCACAGGCACCAGAGGCACAGGTAAGACCACAGTCGCAAGAATATTAGCTAGAGCCATAAACTGTGCTAAACAAAAAAATGGTGAGCCTTGCAACAGCTGTGATAACTGCAAGCAGTTTTTAAATAGCACAGGTCTTGATTTAGTGGAGATAGACGCAGCATCAAACACAGGCGTTGAAAACATCAGAGAAATTACAGAACATCTAAAGTTTAGTCCAACAAGAGCTAAGTACAAGGTTTTCATCATAGATGAAGTACACATGCTTTCTAAGGGCGCTTTTAATGCGCTACTTAAAACCTTAGAAGAACCACCAGCACACGCAGTCTTCATTTTAGCAACAACAGAAGTGCATAAAGTTCCAGCAACAATTATCTCCAGAACTCAGCGTTTTGACTTTAAGAAGATAGATAATACAAGTCTTTTAGAATACTTAGAAGAAGTTTCGAAAAAAGAAAAGATTAAGATAGACAAAGAAAGCTTAGAGCTGGTTGTTAACTCAGCAGAGGGAAGTGTTAGAGATGCGCTTTCAATCTTAGACAAGCTTTCAACCTTTGATAAAATTGACTTAGCTCAAGCAGAAGCTCTGCTTGGTATTACTAATGTCATAGCTTCTCAAAAGTTTCTTGATCTCTTAAACAGCAAAGATGCTGCTGGAGCCTTAAACTTTCTTTCAGAGATTTTTAACTCTGGAGTTGACCCAATTCAGTTTAACAAAGACTTTCTTGAATACTTAAGAAAAGTTTTAATGATTTCTTTAGGAGCAGATATGGACTTTGCACTAGACCAAAGTCAAATAGAGAACTTAAAGCGCCAAGCAGGGGAGATTAAAGGACAACACCTGATGTATATAATCAGGTTGTTCTTAAGAGCGAACAAAGATTTTGCGATCAGCCCAAATGTTGAATTGCCAGTTGAAATTGCTGCAGCTGAGGCTTGTTTTACGGAAACAGTTGTTGCTTCAAAACCAGTTGCTTCTAAAGCTTTAGAAACATCAAAGGAAACAGTTAAAGAAGTAAAAAAAAAGCCATCAGTTGATAAGATAGTGTCAGAGGCAGAGGTCTTTGCAGCTTGGCCTGAGGTTCTTTTAGAGTTAAAAGAACAAGCTAGTACGCTTTTTGCAGTTATGAAAAATGTATATTTACAGTCTGCAGAGAACAACCATCTGATCTTGCAGTGTGATTTTAAGTTTCATAAGGATGCGCTTGAAAATGCAAAAAACAAGGATGTTTTGTTAAAGATATTAAACAACCATTTTGAAACTGAGTTTTCTTTAGAAACCATCTTGCAGAAAAAGGAAAGAGCAGAGGGCATTGATACCCAAGCAGTTGCTTTTGAGGTCTTTGGACCAGAGTTGTCTTAATGGGGAGCATATAATATACTTTTCAAAGATTAATTAATTATACATATGGCACAAAAAGTAAGAAAAGCTTTAATACCAGCAGCAGGCTATGGCACTAGATTTCTTCCTGCAACAAAAGCACTTCCAAAAGAAATGCTGCCTGTAGTTGATAAACCGGTTATTCAATACATTGTTGAGGATGCAGTTTCAGCAGGAGCAGAGGATATTATCGTTGTCACAGGTTGGTTTAAAAAAGCCTTAGAAGATCATTTTGATTACCCTTTTGAATTAGAAACAAGACTTTTAGAATCGGGTAAAACAAAGGAGTTAGAAAGCATTAGAAAAATCGCTGATGTTGCTGATTTCTTTTACTTGCGCCAGCGCGGTCCATTAGGTAACGGTACGCCTGTTTTAAACGCAAAAGATTTAATTGGTGATGAACCATTTTTCTTGCTTTCTGCAGATGATATATTTGAATCAAGCCCAACGCGTTGTCAGCAGCTAATGGCAGCTTACGAAAAGTACAATGCCCCGGTAATTGCAACCATAAAAAAGAGTGAACCGGAAGATTACAAACGCTATGGTTTTGTTGAAGGAGAAGAAGTTGAACCAGGTCTGATTAAAGTTTCTAAGATTGTTGAAAAACCAGGGCCAGGAAAAACAACATCTCAAATGGCAGTTGTTTTTAGCGGTATCTTTACTCCAGATCTTTTTCCAGCGCTTCAAGAGGCCAGAGCAGAATTTGATAAATCAGGAAGAAAAGATGAGTTTGTCATCTGGGAAGGTGTTAACAAGCTTCTTGCTCAAGGAAAGCCTTTGTATGCTAAAGAAATTCAAGATGGTAAGTACTATGACTGCGGCAACAAACTTGAATACATGAAAGCAAACATTGAGTTTGGATTAAAAGATCAAGAACTTGGTAAAGACTTGTCAGAATATCTTAAAAACTTGGAAGTTTAAAGCATTAAAAAACTCGCTAGAGAGCGAGTTTTTTAGAAAAGTATTTCTTTAGAAGAATAATCGAAATCCAAACAGAGAAGATAATCAGGACATACTTAAGTCCCATGATCTTTATTGCGTTTTCACCAAGTGAGTTTACCAGTGTGCCCCAAAAGATATTCCAGAAGATAATTGAGATAACTGTAAACAAGAGGAAACGTTTAAAAGGAATGAAGAGAACGCCAGCTGCTGTTGCAGTTATGGAAGCAAGATTTGGTTCCCAATAGCTTAAAAAGATTGCATTAAACTCATGCTTGATGAGTTTTCTTTTTGCCTCCTCAAGTGAGTCTTTTAATCCAAACTTAACAAGCAGCTTGTACCAGCCATATTTTCCAACAAGGTAGTTAAGAGAGTAGGAGATTAAAAAAGCTAAAGAGACAATGGAAACAACTAAAACAACTCTTTTTAAATCCTGAGCAGCTGTAATTACTCCTAGAAAGATAATTAAACCTCCAGGGAAGTATTGACCCAGAAGTAAGAAGCCTTCAATAACGGCGCCAAAGAAAATGAGCCAAAGACCATATGTATTAAAATATCCTTTTAGGATTTCGAACAAAGCTTTATCTGTTGGTAGATGGAAGATTCTCCAGATCAAAGCAAGCAAAAGATACAAGCCTAAGAGTAGCAAGGGGATTGAGAGAAGTCTGAGAGTATTTTTAACTTTTTCTTGATTCATGGATGAAGCATAACAAAAAATCGCCAGAGAGGCGATTTATGAATAAAAGGGCAGATCTTCTCGTCTGGAAGGATTATTTAGAAAAATCGTGTTTCTGGATTCCGATCAATAAGGTCGTGTGCTTTTACCATTTCTTCTGGAGTGAAAAGATAGATAATTTTAAATTTACCTGATGTGGTTTTCTGGACTTGATCGTGTAATGTCTCTAAGATGTGTATCAGACCCCAATAGATCCACTTGCCGTCTCGGTTTTCCACTAAGAACACTCGCACAGGCGGAGTGTGATATACCCGAATACCCAGTTTGTTTTTGAATTCAAAAATTTGATCTTTGAATTTTTCAGCGTTAAGCGGTTGCTGTTTATGTTGCTGCAAATCAAGCTCGAGAGGGAATCCTTGTTCTCTCGTGATTTGGAGGGTGTCGTTTGTAATGATTGTGCTTCCCATATATTGTATGAATTTTGGCTGGGGTGGTAGGATTCGAACCTACGAATGGCGGCTTCAAAGGCCGCTGCCTTACCACTTGGCGACACCCCAAAGTTTCTTAAAAAGCCCTAAAAGTATATAATATCTAAACAGTCGTGTAAACACACAAACTATGCAAGTATACAAAGTAGAGGTTGTTTCTAAAAAACAGCTTACTGATAAAATATATGAATTAAACGTTCGTTTGGTTAATTCCAGCAACTTAGAGTTTAAAGCTGGGCAGTGTGTTGGTTTTCACGTTCTTCCTGAAACAGAAGACCCTGCGCTTCAGACCAAAGAAAAACGTTTGTATTCCTTAACATCATTACCTGAACATGGTAATGAGTTAAGTTTTTGCGTTGACATTACTCCAATGGGTCCTGGATCTAAGCTGGTGATCAATGCAAAACCAGGGGATCAATTTAATCTTGAAGGTCCTTACGGCGGGTTTGTTGTATCTGATAGGAGCAAAGACTTGCTGTTTCTTGCAACTGGAGCTGGTATTGCTCCTTTCAGATCAATGATAAAAGATCTGTTGAAAAGCGGGTTTGATAAAAAGATCACTTTGTTGTTTGGCGTCAGAAGTGAAGACGACGCTTTCTATCACGAGGAATTTTCGAAACTTGCTGAAGAATACTCAAACTTTACTTTCATCCCTATGCTTTCTCAGCCTAAAGCAGACTGGAAAGGGGAAAGAGGAAGAATTACTAAGTATATTGAAGAGAATAGCTCATCGCTTTTAGGATCAGTAGCATATATCTGTGGTTCCCCTCAGATGATTAAAGACACTCGAAGCTTGTTAATTTCAAAAGGCTGGGGTGTCAGAGATGTTAAGATTGAGATTTTCCACTAGTTCGTGTAATATTTGCTTAAATAAGAAAGGAAATATATGGGAATGTTTGATAAGCTCAAAGATATAAATGCAATGCGCCAACAGGCTAAACAGATGCAGATTCAGTTGGCACAAGTTGAAGTTACCGGACAATCAAAAGATGCCATGATTCGTTTAATTATGGATGGTAATCAAGATATTAAAAGCGTTGAAGTGATGGATGGCGTGGTTGGTGATAGGAAAAAGATTGCTCAAGATATTCGTGAAGCCTTATATGATTTAAATGAAAACTTTAAAAAGCTGATGCAAGAAAAATACGGTAGCATGTTCCAATAAAAAAAGCCCCGAGCTCGGGGCTTTTCTTTTAGTGGTGTCGATGTTTTCCCATCATGATTGTTAAACCAAGGAAGATTAAGATCATTGGCCAGAAAGAAACAACGTGAAGTCCTGGAAACATGTTGTCTATCAAAACCATCAAACCAATAATAATCAGGAAGAAACCGAAAACACCTTTAGTGTGGTTGTAGTGTTCATCGTGTTTACGCTTTGGCATTTCTTCTCTATTAAAATCTTCTTTTAATTTTCCCAATTCTCTTTCAACAATACTACTTCTTTCACCGTGTTCTGGAATAACAATGATTAAGAGAAGATAGAGAACGATTCCTGATCCTGCCATTAAAGCAATGGCAAGGAAAATTAAACGAACTAAAACAGGGTCAGTTTCAAAGTACTCGGCAATACCACCGCAAACTCCGGCTATAATCCTGTGTTCTTTTGATCTTCTTAGGTTTTTAATATCACTCATTTATTTTTGTTTTTAAAATTAAAGATGTTTTTCTAATTCAGAAACAATACTTACTTTAGGTGCAGCACCAACTATTTCACCAACCTGTTGGCCATTTTTGAAAAATTTTAAGGTTGGTATGCTCATAATGCCGTAGCGCATAGCAAGTTCACCCTCTTCGTCTACATTAACTTTAACGACTTTTGCTTTGTCTGCATATTCAGTGCCGATTTCTTCAACAATTGGGCTTATTGCGCGACATGGTCCACACCAAGCTGCCCAAAAATCAACAATTACAGGCATTTCTGTCTGTAGTACTTCTTTATCAAAATTGTCTTTTGTCAGGTCCATTGTGTTTCCTTAAATTTTTAATGACTCTTTCATTTTATCCACAACAAATGGTGTTGTCAAAGCCCCGCACCTACTATATATTGAGATTACAAAGAAAAATAAATTAATCCTTGCAAGGATTTAAAACAAAAACAAAAGTGCCAAGGAAAATAGCGCAAAATCTATCAATCCTAATTCCTGCAACTGCGTTGCTACTTTTTGCTTTTAATTGGCAAAGACCAGCAGCAAATACTGGCAAGGTTTTGGGTGCTTCAACTACTGCAACACTTCCTGATCAAAGTCAGGATTTTAATTTTTCTACGCCACTGCAAGGACCGATTATAGCAGCACCAAGGGGGGATGAGGCAGAAAATCCCGGAACGGTTAAACAAACAAACTATTCTGTGGTGCCAGATGTTAAAGCAAAGTCTTTTTTAGTCTATGATCCTTCAATTGAAACAATCCTGTATCAGAAAAACATTGATGAACAGGTTGCCATAGCATCTTTAACAAAACTCATGACCGCAATAGTTGCATCAGAGGATTTAGGCTTTAAAGAAGCAATCACTGTTACTCAAGAGGATGTTTTAAGAATTAGTCCGTATCTTGGTTTAGTACCAGGAGACAAAGTTGATCCTGAAGATTTAGTTAAAGCAATGTTGCTTGGTTCTGCAAATGATGCTGCCTTAACTCTTGCAAACCATTTTCCAAACAAAGCGGATTTTGTTTCAAAGATGAATGCAAAAGCAAAAGAGTTAGAAATGACTAAAACACATTTTAGTAATCCGGTTGGTTTTGATTCTGAAGCAAACTATTCTACAGCAAAAGATCTGCGTAAGTTAGTTAGTTATGCAATTAAAATATTACCGTACGATCAAATCTGGAATCAGCAAGCAAGTTATTCCTTTGAGTCTTTGCTTGGTAAGATTTACAAGATTAGAAATAGCAATGATTTAGTTTTTGAATACAAAAACATCAAGTCTATTAAAACAGGCTACACTGCTAAGGCTCAGGGGAACATGATTGTAGAAGCGGAGAATGACAAGGGGAACAAGGTTATTGCAATTGTTTTGGGAACACCAGATAGAAACGACAGCACTTTGGAAGTCATTAAGTACGTTTTTGATAATTTTAGTTGGGATTAAAAAAGAAACTTATATATTAAACACAAACCCCGATGATCATCTTTGTCATCGGGGCTTTGCTTTGTTGCGGAGGGGCCGTTTCTGGTCTGGCTTAGCTGTCGCAAACGGTCAGTATTCCGATTCCCAGGAGGACCGCGGCCAGTGTCCACGACGCGAACGTGATCAGACGGTAGGCCATACCGGTCCAGAAGCCGACCTCCTTGATCGCATCGGCTGCGTTGATGTTGATCGTCAGGATGGAGGCAGCTATGAATGCCCCAATCACGAATGCGATCAAGCCGATCATGGTCTCGATGTGCATCGGCTTTGGTCCAGTGTTTTCCACTGAGATGCTTCCGTCCGCCATGGTTCCTCCGGTTTCAGGTGTGCCCGTATTCTACAGAAAGCAGTTTTGTGTAGCAAGTCTTTGAATTTAGGATATTAGTCATTTTGTGGTATAATAAAAAGCGGAAAATATACTATGATTAGTTACCATCTCCTAAAAGTTTTGATTTTGGCTGGGATTTCTTTTTGTGTTGCTCTAGCAGCAACTCCTTTGCTGACAAACCTTCTTTTGAAGTTTAAAGTTGGGAAAAACATACGCAATGATGGATCAACGCCAGTGTATAGTCAGATGCATGCAGGTAAGCAGGGAACACCAACCATGGCAGGAATTCTTGTTTGGGGTACAACCTGCTTTTTGATTGCTTTATTTTGGCTTTTAGACAGAGTCTTACATATTGATTATTTTCATATTTTGAATTTCCTTACTCGTAAAGAGACATTACTTCCTGTTGGTGCTTTGTTTGGTGCTTCAATGATTGGTTTGTTTGATGACTATTTAGATTGGAGAGGACGAGGTTACAAAAACAGAGGTATTCGTTTCAGATACAAATTAATCTTCTACGCACTAGTTGCAGCAGTTGGTGCTTACTGGTTCTATTTCAAGCTTGGTTTTGATTATCTCTCTGTTCCTTTTTTCGGTAATCTCTTTATCGGCTGGCTATATATTCCTTTCTTCATATTGGCTGCGGTTGGTACAAGCTTTGCTGTTAATCAAACTGATGGTTTAGATGGTCTAGCTGGTGGTACTTTGCTCACTGCTTTTCTTGCATATGGTTTAATTGCATATCTTGAAGGTCGTTATGAATTAGCTGCTTTCATTGGTGTCATTTCCGGAGCTTTGCTTGCTTTTCTTTGGTTTAATATATTTCCAGCAATGTTTTTCATGGGAGATACTGGTTCAATGGGTCTTGGTACTGTGCTCGCAGTCATTGCTTTCTTAGTTCATGGCGAATTAGTCTTACCAATCATTGGAATAATCTTTGTGATTGAAGCACTTTCTTTGTTTGGACAGATTTTTTGGAGAAAAGTTTTTAAACGTAAGCTTTTGCTTTCATCACCACTGCATCATCACTTAGAAGCATCAGGTTGGCCTGAAGCAAAAGTAACCATGCGTCTTTGGATTGTTTCAATGGTTTTTGCAATGCTTGGTGTGATTATTCATTTCGTTGGCACAAAATCTTAATTTAGGGGGAAAACAAAATGTATTCAAAGATCATAAAAAACGGCACGATTATTGATGGTACTGGTAGACCTGCTTTTAAAGCAGATATTGCCATTGAACAAGAACGAATTGTTCAGATTGGTAATTTACAAAAAGCTAATGCTCAAGAAATCTATGATGCAACGGGAAAATACGTAGTTCCTGGTTTTGTTGATATACAGAATCATTCAGATGTATATTGGACAGTTTTTGATAACCCAAGCTTAGATAGTTTGGTGGCACAGGGCATTACAACTGCAATCATTGGTAATTGTGGTGCATCGCTTGCGCCTTTGCTTTCTAGAGATGCTTTGTTATCAATTCAGAAGTGGCACAACCTTGAAGGCGTTAATTTTAACTGGTTAACCTTTGAAGAATATTTAAATGAATTAAGCAAAAGAAACTTTGGTGTAAATATTGGTAGTTTAGTTGGATATTCAACATTACGTAGAGGTTTGGTTAAAGATGAAATACGTTCTTTAAAACCCGAGGAAATGGTTATTCTAGTACATGCTTTAGAAAAAAGTTTGAAAGCTGGGGCTTTTGGTTTGTCTACTGGTCTTTCATATGCTCATGAATCAGGGATTGCAGCTGATGAATTATTAACTCTTTCTGAGACTTTGAAAAAACACCATGCCATGCTTGCTGTACATCTACGCTCTGAAGCAAATGAGCTTTTAGAAAGTATTGGTGAAGCACTTAATCTTGCTGCTAACACCGGTGTTAATTTAAAGATTTCTCACTTGAAAGTTAGAAACAAAGAAAACTGGCATTTGTTAGATGACGCTTTGCATATGCTTGAAACAGCTTTCCAAAAAGGTAGTAATGTTCATTATGATGTCTACCCATATGACTTTGTTTGGCAGGTCTTGTATACGTATTTACCAAAGTGGAGCTATGAGGGTGGTAGAGAAGCCATGTTAAGACATCTTAAAGATCCGATTGAACGAAAGAAGATTAAAGCACATTTGCAAAGTAAGAATATTGACTATGCTTCAATATATATTGCTAGTACAACCATGTCTTTGAATGTTAATGGTAAGACCTTAGCAGAGATTGCTCAAAGACAAAATGAGGATGTTGAAGATGCGCTTTTAAACATTGTTGAAAAAGGTGGTAGTGAAATATTAGTCTTTGAAAGAAACTTAGATCAAAAACAAGTCGAGATTTTGCTAGCTCACGCGTTGGGAATAGTTGCTACAGATGGTGCAGGTTTTCCAATTAAAGGTAGAGAGTCCTTAGTGCATCCAAGATGTTTTGGTTCAATGCCAAAGTTTTTGAGTCTGGTTTTAAAGAATAACTTGGTG
>DAIEPO010000012.1 GCA_027348385.1 bacterium | reverse complement strand
GGAATAAAGCCAGTCGCGAACTATTAGTAGCAGAATGGCACAAAAGAGGGATGCGAGATTATATGGGCTTGCTTACTGATGCGGTTTCAGTAGGAACTTTTGAATTGACCACAGCCCAACACAAAGAGCTGAAGGGTCTAAAACCGCAACATAGCTTAAGAGATAACATGACTCCTATTGAATTAACTTTGACAACGCTTGGTGAACAGGCGACCCATGAGATAACTAAAAGCACTAACACTAAAGATTTTCGAGAACATTATAAAGTTGCGGAACAAGGCGGTAGAATCGCTGGAGACGCAAGGCGCAAGATCGAAGCCGCAACTAATCAACAAGTTGTTTCCAAAAAGAATTATTTAAGTGCTAATAAAAAAGAGTTGGCGGATAAGGATAAGGATTTGGGCGATATGGTTAAAAGACTTTTGGGAAGTCCAAAGGAAGAATAAGCTTTATTCGTTTTGTAGCTCGTCAAGGATTAGTTTTATAAACTCTTTAAGTGCGCCTAGCATCTTGTTCTTAGCCCACGTGTTTAACAACCCCACCTTACCCTCCACCAAATATCTGAACATAAAACCGCCTTTCGGCGGTTTTTATGTTATCATTTAGTTATGGAGAAGATATTTTTTAACAATTCAAAAGGAGACAAGCTTTGCGGCTTGTTATCTATCGCTGATCCACAAAAGGATATGATAGCTGTTCTTTGTCATGGTCATTCTAGTAGTAAAAACTCTAAATCATGGATGACTTTGGAACCCATTTTATTAGCTAATAACATTTCAGTTTTTCGCTTTGATTTTTATGGCAATGGAGAAAGTGAAGGTAAGTTTGAAGATTCTGATATTACAGAGACCACAGATGATATTTTGCGAGCAATTGATTATGTTAAAGCTTTAGATTTTAAAAGAATAGTTTTAGTAGGTAGCAGTTTTGGTGGGTTGTCCAGTATTATAGCGGCATCTAAAAGTAAAGATTTGTATGCTTTGGTTTTAAAGTCTCCAGTTTCTGATTATTACGAAGTAGATTTGCAGAAGCTTGGACAGCAAGGTTTACAAGAATGGAAAGAAAAAGGAGTAATAGGTTATGCATATTCTGAGCCTGGTAGTGGGTTGCTTTTGAATTATTCCTTTGTTGAGGATTACCTGAAGTATGATGCTTATGCAGTAGCAGAGAAGATTGAGGTACCAACTTTGATTGTTCATGGTGACATGGATACAGAAGTTCCATTTTCACAAAGCGAAAAGCTGGTTAAGCGTTTAAAGCAGGGAAAGTTGATTGGTGTAAATGGCGCAAATCATTGGTATGCTGAAGATGGAAAGTTTGATGAAATGATCAAATTAATTTCGGATTACATAGTTAAGCTAAAATAGATATTAATATTTAAAAACCACCCTTTGCGGGTGGTTTTTGTTTCAGTTGGCATATCAACTGAAAAGTTAGCTCCTGTTAGTTACTAAACATTGTTTTGATGTTGATTCTAATTGCATTCAACACATTCAATGTTTCATCCCAAAGACCTTTTATTTTAACTGTTGCTCCAACAGATGCATCTGCTAGTGTTGCAGCTTGTCCGTCTTTTGTAACTTGGGTGTTAGCATCTGTCTTTATAGTTACATTGCTGACAACTCCAAGGTGAGTGTTCTGTACTGTTATGGTGTTTCCATTAACAGCAGTGATTGTTCCTTTAGTCATTGCAGGATGTGTGTTAGCTGGCATGACTTGGACTGATCTTGCTGCTATGGTCGTACCAGTTAAGCTTCCTTTAACAACAGCCTTGTCGTTAACTTTTATATCAGCAAGAACAATGCTTCCTAGAAATGGTTTTACAAGCTTTGCATTTGCTGTGGTAACTGTATAAACAGTTCCATTAGCATCTTTTAAGGTAAAGCCAGTTGTGCTTAGTGCAGTTACTGTTCCAGTAAATGCTTTGTGTTCATTTTGTTCATCTCTGTCAAAACGTTCACCGAAAAATGATTTGTATTCTGATTTCTCACCCTTGTTTTCGTTATCCATGCCATGTGCTGAGGCCATAAATGGCAAAATGCTTAATGCCATGGCTCCAGTTGTAATGTATTTTGTTAGTGTTAGTTTGTTCATATTGTGTTTCCCTTTCGTTTTACTTAAGAATCTTTAGTTGTTTGTTTAAATTCGTAGTCTATTCGACCTTTCAGTGTATGAGACGCTAGCTCCTAGACTTTCTTACAAGCCGTTTTTTGGTGTATACTGTGTTCTAAATGAATGATATTGATTTTGAAAAGATATATAATGAACACGCAGACCCAATTTTCAGGTATTGTTTTTTCCGTGTTTCAAGCAGGGAAGTTGCAAAAGACTTAACCCAGGAAGCTTTCATTAGAACATGGCGTTCTTTTGAAAAAGGTCAGCAAATATTGAATATTAAAGCTTTTCTTTACAAAGTCGCTACAAATCTTGTCATAGACTATTACAGGAAACATAAGGAGGTTTCTCTAGATCTTTTGAAAGAAAAAGGCTTTGACTTCGTCAATGAGGGTAGGCAAGCTCCGGACTTTTTAGATTTAGAGCTAGTCTCAAGGGAAATACAGAAGCTACCGGAAAAGTACCAGCAGGTTGTCAGTATGCGATATATTGAAGACATGTCGCCTAAGGAGATTGCTGATATAATTGGTGCTTCTGAAAATTCGGCTTCAGTGTTAATACACCGGGGAATTAAAATGTTAAAAAAGAATTTAAACGTGGAAGACTTCGATGAACAAAGATAGATTCGAAAAATTAATAGCAGTGTTTAAATCTCAAAGCTTAAGCAAAGATGAGAAAGAACAAATGCTTAAGAGCATTAGATATGCCATTGCAGCAGATGACTTGAAAAAAGAAACATTTCAAAAAGTTTCTATTTTTTCAAGATTTTTTTCATTGCAAATAGTTGCTAATAAACGAGTTTTTGCTGCTTTTTCTTTGATGGTGCTGGTGCTCTCTTCTGCAGGCATATCTAAAGCCGCAGAACAGTCATTACCCGGAGATTTCTTGTATCCAGTAAAAACCAAAGTAAATGAAAAGATTAAAACTTCTTTTGCTTCAACACCACAACAAAAAGCAGAGGTTGCTTCTGAACTAACCATAAAGAGATTGGATGAAGCAGAAGCTTTGTTAGAGCAAGGCAAATTAGATGAGGTTAAAAAAGAAGTCATAACCAAAAACTTAGAAAAGCATAATGAAGAAATGAAAAAGAATGTCAATGAGGTAAGTAAGCATCTGGGCGCTAACACAGCTACTGAATTAGATGACCAACTCGACTTATCATTAGAAGAGCACGTGCAGGTTTTAGACAAGCTAGCAGAAGAAAAGGAAGATTCGGTTGCAAGTGAATCGGTTGAGGATACCAAAGGACTTGAGGATTCAGAGAAAAAACCTGAAGAGTTAAAACGTGATTTTAAAACCAGTCATTCAAAGAAGATCATAAAGGAGTTACAACAAAGAGCAGAGAGGTCTTCGCATAAGGGTCTGGAGAGAGAAGAAGAGCGAGAATAGTTCCAAAGACAAATAGATTAAGGTATTTAAACACCATTGAAAGATGGTGTTTTTTACGCTCGAAAAATCATAAATAAGTTATAAATGTTTTAAGCTGTTTCCATGTCGTTTTTGTTATTCTATATTTATGAAGTCCAACAAAACAATTCATGTTTTTATTGATGCTTCCAATCTCTGGCAGGCGCAGAAATCCAAAGGAAGGTTTTTGGATTATCAGCAATTATTGGAACATATAAAGAAACAGTTTCATTTAAGTAGCATAAAAGTTTTTTATTATACTGCCTATCCGGCAGAGGGGACTAGGACATATAGTTTAGACGCTAAACATAAATTTTTTACCTTTTTGAAAAAAGGTCTTAAATTTGTAGTTGTTAAAAAAGAATTAAAGAGAATAAGTATAGTTGATGAGTTTGGTGAATCTATACAAGAAAAAGGTAATATGGATGTTGAGATGACTATAGATGCAATACATTTTTTTCAAAACTATGATATCGCCATCTTTTTTACGGGAGATTCTGATTTTTTGGCTTTGGTTTCGTATTTACGACGACGAGGTAAAAAAGTATATATTTTTTCCTCGAAAAATAACATCTCGCAAGAATTAAGAACCGGCGCTGATGGGTATTTTGAAATTTTAGATTTAGGTGAACATATTTGGGGGAAGGAGCTACAATACCGGGAGTCAAAAGGAGTATAAAAAGATCACCCTCCTTGCGGAGGGTGATTCTAGGATGTAATACCCTTTCAGTTTATGACAAACCGAAAGACATACTCAGTATATCCTAGCTTTTAGGTACGGTCAAGCACCCCCTATCTATTTCCCAAGAACTGTGTCATACTAGCTTGCAACTCATATTTAGAAAAATCGTCGAGTTTCACAAATATATTTGTATTTGCACTTTATTTTTAAAAACAATCTCATGAACGGTATAGTTAAGAAAAAGACTGACAAGGGTTTTGGTTTCATTACCCCAGAAGGTCAGGACAAAGACTTGTTCTTTCACAGAAACTCCTTAGTTGGAGTTACCTTTGATGAACTTCAGGAAGGTGACAATGTCACTTTTGATGTAGAAGATTCAGAAAAGGGAAAGAATGCAGTCAATGTAAAGCGCGCTTAAGCTTTCTTTCTAAAAAACAGCCCTCTTAAAACGGGGCTGTTTTTTGTTTGTATTTGACCGTTTCTTTTGAAAATGGAATAATCTGGGAGTCTGAAGCTCCTTTCATCCTAACGCGGAGGCGATAGTGGCGAAAAAGTGCGCTCGTTTGCTAAGCTCCCGCGCTAAGGTTTTGGGACCAAGCGATGAGGAGTTGGTGCAGAAGTATCGGGATGGTGATGAGTCTGCGTTCAAGGTTCTTTACGATAGGCATGTTAGAGTTCTGACCAAGATCGCATTGTCGATGACTTACGACGATATCGACAAGGCTGAAGATGCAGTTGAGCTTTGTTGGTTGAAGGTCTTTCGTTTCATTCACACCTTCAAGGACCAAGGTGATTTCAAAGCGTGGGTCATCAGGGTTCTGCGCAATGTCATCAAAGATTACTGTAAGCAGGGAAGCTACAAGTACTGTGTTCCTCTGCCAAAAGATGATGACCTTGTTGGCCTTGCTGATCCGAGAAGAGATCCACTCGAGGAAATGATCCGAAAAGAAGATGCAACCCGGCTGCTTGCTGAGCTTCAGGGCGTTCCAGACTCTGTGCGCATGATCTTCTTCATGGTGCATGTTGAGGAGCGCTCCTACGAAGAAGTGGCTAGGATTCAAAATACCACTGTCGGGGCTGTGAAGATGAGAGTGCATCGTGCTAAGCGGGCACTGCAACAAGCAGTTACAAGATAACAGAAACGGAGGAAAGCGGTTCCCGTCCCAGTTTCTGGGACGGGGCAAACAAGAGGGGCTAATTAGGATGAATGGTGGGCATCCTTTTTTTGTTTCCCTTTTTTAATGTAATATATCTCTATGACTACAGCAGAAGTATTGGTTAAATGCCTTGAAGCCCAGGGCGTTAAATATGTTTTTGGAATACCAGGAGAAGAAAATCTGGCTTTTTTAGAGGCGTTGAGAACCTCAGCTATTAAATTAGTCATAACCAGACATGAACAGGCTGCGGTTTTTATGGCAGCAACATTTGGTAGATTAACAGGTCATGCTGGGGTTGCTCTTTCAACGCTTGGACCAGGAGCAACAAATCTTGTAACAGGCGTTGCATATGCACAACTTGGTGGTATGCCCCTTTTAGTTATTACCGGACAAAAACCAGTTAGAACAAGCAAGCAGGGTCGTTTTCAAATCATTGATGTTGTTTCAATGATGAAACCAATAACTAAAATGACAGCAAGAATTGATGATCCAGCAAATGCAGCTGTGCTTGTGAAAAAAGCATTTGAGGTTGCTGAGATTGAAAGACCAGGTGCTGTGCATTTAGAGTTACCCGAAGATATTGCATCTGAAAAAGTTTTGGGTGATGTTGATTTTAATGCAAATGTTAAACCTTACCGGGAAGCACCAAGTGATGCTGATATCTCAAAGGCTGTGCAATTAATTCAAGAAGCAAAGCACCCCATTGTTTTAATTGCAGCAGGAGCTAACAGGAAACGTATTCATAGAGAGCTCTCTGCTTTGATTGAAAAAACAAAGATTCCTTTTGTCACAACTCAAATGGGCAAGGGTGTTTTAGATGAGATGTGTCCTAGTTATCTAGGAACAACTGCACTAAGTGCTGATGATTATGTGCATTGTGCTTTAGAGCACTCTGATTTAATCTTAAGTATTGGTCATGACACCATCGAAAAACCGCCTGTAATCATGACCCCAAGTAAAAGAGCAGTCATACACATGAATTTTTACGAAGCTTCAAATGAGGAAATTTTAGATGATGTCTATGTGCCATCACATCAGGTAGTTGGGGATATTGCTTTGGGTTTGAAAAAGCTTACTGAAATGATTGTTCCCCAGAATTCTTGGGATATTAAATATTTTACAAGAGTTGCAGAAAAGATGCGCAAACAGATCCTTGAAAGATCAGACAGCTCTGCTTTTCCTTTAAAACCGCAAAGAATTGTCGCTGATTTAACAGCTGTTTTAGCAGGTTCTGATACAGGTATGATGTGTTTGGATAACGGCATGTACAAGCTTTGGATTGCTAGGGGATTTTTTGCTAGAGAACAAAACAGTATTTTGTTAGATAATGCGCTGGCGACAATGGGTGCAGGACTTCCTTCAGCAATTGCTGCTAAGATGCTGAATCCAGGAAAAAGGGTCCTAGCGGTTGTTGGTGATGGTGGCTTTATGATGTCAGCTGCTGAGCTTGAAACCGCTAAGCGTTTGAATCTTGATCTTGTTGTTTTAATTTTAAATGACAATGGTTATGGTATGATTAAATGGAAGCAAGAAGCAGAGGGCTTAACAAACTTTGGGCTTGATTTTAATAACCCGGACTTTGTTAAGTTTGCAGAAAGCTTTGGTGCAAAAGGCAGAGATATTAAAGAAGCAGGGGAGTTAAAATCTGCTCTAGAAAATGCTTTTGCTGAAGGTGGTCTTCAGATCATCAATTGTCCAATTGACTACACTGAAAATGTTTTAGTTTTTAACAAAGAATTAAAAGAAAAAACTTGTGATCTTTAATTAAAAAGATATGTCCATACAAACACTAAATCCAGCAACCGGTGAGGTTGTTAAAGAATTTCAAGAGATAACAGATGCTGAGTTAGAAGCAAAACTTTCAAAAGCATCAGATGCTTTTAGTAAATGGAAGCAAACGTCTTTTAAAGAGCGTGCTGACTTAATGCTTAAGCTTGCTACATATTTAGTTGAGAATCAAAAAGCGCTTGGTGCTTTGCAAACTCTGGAAATGGGTAAAACTATTAAGAGCGCTGAAATTAGTGCTGCTAAGTGTGCTTTGGTTTGTGAATACTACGCAGAAAATGCTGAAAAAATGTTGGCTTCAGAAACAGTTGCAACAGATGATTCAGAGGCATATGTTTCTTTTGATCCGCTGGGTGTTGTGCTTGCTGTGATGCCTTGGAACTTTCCTTTGTGGCAAGTCTATCGTTTTGCAGCACCTGCTTTGATGGCAGGAAACGTTGCTTTGTTAAAGCATGCATCTAATGTGCCACAGTGTGCCCTAGCTATTGAAGAGTCTTTTAGAGCAGCAGGATTTCCAGAAGGTGTTTTTCAGACCCTGCTTGTTTCTTCTCAAAGAACAGAGAAAATAATTAGAGATTGGCGCGTCAAAGCAGTCACTTTAACAGGCAGTGAAAAAGCAGGAGCAACTGTTGCTTCAATAGCAGCATCAGAGATCAAGAAAGCGGTTTTAGAGCTTGGTGGTAGTGATCCTTTTGTGGTTTTTTCCGATGCGGATTTAAAGGACACCATTCCACAAGCAGTTTCTGCAAGATTACAAAACAATACTGGACAAAGCTGTATTTCAGCAAAAAGATTCATTGTTGCAAAAAGTATTGCTAGTGAGTTTGTGAAAGGCATTGTTGCAGAAATTGAAAAGTTAAAGATTGGTGATCCAAGCGATCCATCTGTTAATATCGGTCCTTTGGCAACAGAGCAGATTTTGAATGATATTGAAAAACAGGTTTCTGAATCAATAGCGCAGGGCGCTAAATTAGAAATTGGAGGCAAGCGCTTTGGCAATGCTGGTTTCTTTTATGAAGTTACTGTTTTAACAAATGTCAAAAAGGGAATGCCAGTCTATGATCAAGAAACCTTTGGTCCTGTTTTAGCAATCATTGAATTTGATGATTCTTCAGCAGACAAAGGTTTTGCTGAGGCCATGGCAATCGCTAATGACACAGAGTTTGGTTTGGGAGCCTCTGTGTGGACAAGTGACCTGGTACTTGCAAAACAAGCGACCAAAGCAATTGATGCTGGTAGTGTTTTTGTTAATATTCCGGTTAAATCAGATCCAAGACTGCCATTTGGTGGTATTAAACGCTCTGGATATGGCAGAGAGCTTTCAAGTTATGGTCTTCGAGAGTTTGTAAATATCAAAAGCATCCGTATTAAGTAAAAAGTTGTTTTTTGCTTAAAAAGTTGTTAGAATGTGTATATATTAAAAATATAATGAAACAAAGGAAAAATATGGAAAAAAATACTTCGAACAATGACAGTTGCTACTGTGATGGTAAATATTGCTGTGGCAATCATGGTTTCTTTCACCGTAATCCATTTTGGCGTATTGCTAAAATATTGTTCATTGCCTTAATCATTTTGTTGGTTTTCAAAATCGGTATTGGTATAGGTATGCTTGGTTCTGGTTTTAGAGCAACCTTTGGTGATAACTCAATGATGTTTACAAAGAGCATTGGTACGTCAGGTTTTGGTTCTAACATGATGTATTCTTTTGGTAGAACTGGAATGATGTCATTGGGTCAGAGGATGGCAGGAACAATTGCAAGTATTGATGGCAATGAAATTACTTTGAATGACAACTCTGGAGAACAGCAAACAGTATATACGACAGCTCAAACTGTAATTATGTCTGGTAATGAAGAGATTCCACTTTCAGATCTGAAAGCAAAGCAGTTTGTTGTAGTTTTGGTTGCAGATGATTTAACTGTTCAAAGTATTGAAGTTAAATAACTAGAAGAAGTTTAAACACCCCAAAGAAATCTTTGGGGTGTTTTTGTTTTGACCGTGTTTCTTTTTTATGTTAGTTTAATCGGATCCGCAAGTATATTTCCCCTAAACCCTGGAGGGCTAGCAAATGCAGCGGATTTTGTTGCAGTTTACATGTATTGCTCTGTTTGCCCAGTCCTTGCAGGGGCAAGGGTCGGTGCAAGCAGAAAGTCTTGGGTTCTACAGTTCGGCAAAGCCTGAGCTTCTGGGCGTGGTTGCTGAGATTTTACAGCTCCGGCCAGTGCTTGCTAAGAATCCATGTGATTCAGTCGCAGCCTCGAGGTTGCCCTATCTCTTCGCAAGCCCCGTCCTTGATTCGATCAAGGCTGATCTTGCTAGGGCTTGCAAGAACAGGGGACAGCCTAGGTTTACGCGCTCCAGGTCTGAGCTGCGTAAGATTGAGCTGGTAAGCAATGACAGCGCTTTGCTACAAAGCCACGAGAGCTTTGGTTTGTTCTTCTGGTGGAGTGGCACCTGGCATTGGACTGCGACGCGTTCTATGTTCGACAACCGCTGGAGACTGCAGACAGTTTCAAGAAAAAAACCACAGGGAGGATTACCGTGACGCCTTTGATGCAGAAGGTTTGCCGTCAGGCATTGCAGATCATCATCTGCCTGATAGGGATCTCGGCAATCTGGCTGGTTAGCAATACCTTTGCCAGCCTGCCGGTTGTTCCGTGGTAGTCACGACCCCAAGACGCCCGCTGGTTCTTTTTGTTGAAGAATCGCGGGCGTTGGTCTTTTGTGGATATGTTTTTTGCAACAATCTATTGTTTACAGTATGATTGAGTTATGTTTTTAAGTCGCGTTACAATTGTCATATCAATGCTCTTTGTTTTAGCTGGTGGTGCTGTTTTTTACATATCCTACAACAGCTTTGTTGATCAACAGTATGCGCTGGCAGAATCTGTAGATGTCCAAACTATCCAGATGTTAAGAGATGCTCGTGAAAAGAAAGCTTCTTTTGGTATTTTCAAGAAAAAACCAGCAATAACTAACATTTCGCAATAGTTAATATATATTTAATGTCTTTGTGTTAATCTGGATTAATGTCCAGATTTTTTCGTTTTACAATCATTTTTACTTTGGTTTGTTTGTTAAGCTTGCTCTGTTTCGAAAATCTTTCTTTGAGAGATACGATATCACAAAACAAGTATGCGCAAACAAAGGTTTTGTATTCTAAGGAAGACAAGATTGATGAAATCTTGGTTTCTGAAATTCAACAAGCGGAAAAGTTTGTATATTTTGCGGTGTATACAATTACAAAAGAGAATATTGTTAATGCTTTGATAGCTGCAAGGCTTCGTGGTTTAGAGGTTTTAGGGATTTTGGATTTAAATCAACTAGATATACCAGAAGAAAAGCCTTGGGTTGCCAAATTAAAAAAATACGGAGTTGTTTTAAAGATTCCACAAAAAGAAAGTGGTTTGATGCATATTAAAATGTTGGTTACAGACAAAGCGTATGCTTCAGGAAGTTTTAACTATACGGTTTCTGCAGCCTTTTACAATGATGAGGTTTTAGAAGTTGGTAGGGTGGAAGGCATTAGAAAGCAATATTTGAGTGTTTTTAAGCGGCTTTTTGAGAGCTACTAGATTTTTCAAGACGCAGGAATTTAACTAGTTTAGCAATAATTTTTTCTAAAGATCCTTGGTTGACCTTTTCGATTAATCCGTGTATTTCTGCTTCATTAGTTGGACTCATTGTTCTAAGGTTTTTAAAGAAATTAGCTGGTAGTGTTTGCCCAAAGAGTTCTTGTAGCTCTTTAGTTTCAAGACTTGTGTTTTCAAACATTCCTCTTTTTATGGCTCCCCAAATTGTTTCCTGATCAAAACCAGTTGTTTCAGAAAGTTTTGCAATGACTACATCTAGAAGCAAAACCGCGCTTTCATAGTTATAGCTTTGTGCTTGATCGTATTTTGAGAAGTCTGCTGAAGATTTGTAGTATTTTTCAGTTAATTCACGGGCTAGTTTCTCAGTAACACCCTCATTCCAAACTTGATAGCTTTGAAAGTGTTGGTAACCAACATATCCTAAAGCTTGTAGTTCTGTGGCTGCATGTAGTTCTTCGTGGATTAACACTGCAACAAGATATGCTTTGAAACCCTCTTTACTTAAGAAAGGGTTTTGTTTTTCTGCTTGCTCTGCCATGCCATTGTAATCTACTTCAATTTCATTTGTTGCTGAATTGTAGAAAGAAATTGGCATAGATTCATCGTGTACTGTAATTTCAATTTCTCCGACTCTATTTTGGTCTAAGAAGTTTAAAGAGCTGCCTTTTTCTCTACCGCATTTTTCTGCTTCTTCTTGTATTAGCCGCCTTATTAATCCAAGATCAATACTTGCTAGTGCTTCGTTAAACTCAGCACTTCGTTCTGCAAGGTATTCAACAGTAGCTTGTTTGTTTGTTGGCTCATCTTCTAAACCAAATCTTTCTGTTGCCATATTAATCTTCCTGTCGCTTAATTCTTCTTAAAACCTCTCTCTTCTTTATACTATTCCTTTTATCATATTTCTTTTTGCCTTTACCAATGCCAATCTTAAGTTTAATCAGTCCTTTTTTACCAACAAAGATTTCTAAAGGAATGATAGTTGTCCCTTTTTCTTTACCGATCAAAGAAGATATTTCTTTTTTGTTTAACAAAAGTTTTCTGTCTTTTTCAGGATCTGTATTTTTAGCGCCACCTGAATATTTGTAAGGAGTGATATGTGCTTTAACAAGATATGCTTCGGCCTTTGGGCTGTGTCGTATTGAGACATACGCTCCTTTTAACGAGGCTTGGGAGGCTTTTAGGCTTTTAACCTCAGCACCAGACAAGACTAAACCAGCAACCATTTCATCAGAAATGGAGTAATCAAAAGCTGCTTTTCTGTTGTTTACTAGTATTTTCATAACTTCCTTACCCTTAGTTTATGGTATAATTTGAGATATGAAAAGGTATTTAACCAAGCTTCTTTCGGAAGTTTTAGGCGGAATGTTTGAAAACGGGCAAATATCGGCATTGCCTGCTTTTAATTTTGATATTCCTAAAGAGAGTTTTGGAGATTACAGCACAAATGTTGCGATGATCATTGCTTCCGAAGGCAAGTTTCAGCCTAATGATGTAGCTGAGATAATTGCACGAGAAATTAGTGAGTTAGACCAATCTAGTAAAAAGATGATTAAGGAAGTTAAGGTTGTCAGTGGTTTTGTAAATATTTTTGTTTCTAAAGAAGCTGCTGCAGAAAATGTTTTAGATTTAACAGGAGATATTAAGATTGATCAGATTGGCTCTGGAAAAAAAGTTGTTTTTGAATATTCATCTCCTAACACCAACAAACCACTGCATATTGGTCACACCAGGAACGATGTTTTTGGCATGGCTTGTATTAATCTTTTGAAAGTAACCGGACATGATGTTGTTTCTTGCGAGGTGATTAATGACCGTGGTATTCATATCATGAAGAGCATGTTGATGTATATGCAGTATGGCAAAGGAGAAACTCCGGAAAGTACCAATGAAAAACCAGATCACTTTGTTGGCAGGTTTTATGCGATGTTTGAAAAAGAAAATCAGAAGAAAACAGATGATAAACAAACTCCTTTAGAAAAAGAAGCACAAGAATTGTTGCAGAAATGGGAAGCAGGAGACAAAGCGGTTAGAGAGCTTTGGCAGAAAATGAACACCTGGTTTTATGAAGGTGTTAAACAAACATATCTTTCAGAAGGTTCTAGTTTTGATGAGGTTCAACGCGAAAGCGAAATATATGACAAAGGCAGGGATTTAGTGATGCAAGGAGTTTTAATGGGCGTTTTTGTTAAAGAAGAAGATGGCAGTGTTTCTGTTGATTTAACAAACGCAGGTTTGGACAAGAAATATCTTTTGCGAAAAGATGGTACAACCATATACATTACTCAAGACCTTTACCTTTGGTATTTAAGGAATGAAAAACATAAACCAGATTTAGCTGTGGTTACGACATCTTCAGAACAAGCATATCATTTCCAAGTCTTAACAAAACTTTTTGAGTTGATGAAGTTTTCTTGGGCAGGAAGTTTTAAGCATTTGCCATATGAGCATGTATATTTGGGTAAAGAAAAAATGTCCTCTCGTTTAGGTAACACAGTTTCAGCTGATGATTTGTTGGTGCAAACAAAGCAGCGCGTTGCTCAAGTCATGGAATCTTCGTTAAAGATTAAAGGTTCTGTAGATGATGATGCTTTGTTGCAAACCATAGCATATGGCGCTATTAAGTACGGATATTTAAAATATGATAGAAATACTAAGATATATTTTGATTTAGAAGAAACTGTTGCCATAGAAGGAAACACCGGCCCATATTTGCAATATACTTATGCACGCATTAAAAGCATTCTTTCAAAAGCTGGAGATGTTGTTAAAGAAGCACCTATTGATCTCTCAGAAAAAACTGAGCTAGCTTTAGTAAGACATTTAATGCACTATGACGAGACTGTGGTTAATGCAAGCAGGGATTTTAGACCTACAGCAGTTTGTAGCTATCTTTTTGAGCTGGCTTCTAAGTTTAACTCTTTCTATGATCAAGTTTCTGTATTGAATGCAGAAACAGAGAAACAAAAGCAACAGCGTTTGGTTTTGTTGCTTTCAGTTGCAAATGTTTTAAAGCATGGCTTATCTTTGTTGGGAATTAAGACAGTGGAGCAAATGTAAGGTGGGTGTTGTTTTGTTTTCTCGACGTTTTCTGGTATACTACATAAAAGCGTTTGACCTGATATATCAATCAGGGAGCTGACTGAAGAAATATTAAGTAGACCAGTCCGCAAGCTTTGCGTAAAAAGCATAATTAAGCACCAATGAAGATGGTACCGTCCAAACAAAGGGCTCTTCAGTTAAGGTGTTTTTAATATATTAAATTCATGGCAGAACAAGAACAAAATACAGAAAAACAAGGCGTTGCTTTGAAAGAAGCGGAGCTTTTAGAATACTGGGACAAAGAAAAGATTTTTGAAAAATCTTTAAAGCAAAATGAAACTAACCCGCCGTATGTTTTTTACGATGGACCTCCTTTTGCAACAGGCTTGCCACACTATGGGCATATTCTAGGTTCCACAGCAAAAGATGTTTTTGGCAGATACTGGACCATGCAAGGACGTTTTGTTAGAAGGCGTTGGGGTTGGGATTGTCATGGTTTACCAATTGAACAGTTAGTTGAACAAGAACTGGGAATCTCCGGGAAAAAACAGATTGAAACAATTGGCGTTGATACATTTAACAACAAATGCAGAACTGATGTTTTAAGGTATGTTGAGGAATGGAGAAAGACTGTTAGAAGAATGGCACGTTTTGTTGATTTTGATGATTCTTACAAAACCATGGATGCAGCATACATGGAATCTGTTTGGTGGGCTTTAAAACAAACCTGGGACAAGGGTTTGATCTATGAAGGACGTAAGGTTTTGATGTATTGTCCGCGTTGTGAAACCCCGGTTTCTAACTTTGAAGTTGCTTCAGACAATTCATATGACGATGTTTCTGAAGAGTCTGTATATGTTAAAGCAGAGCTTTTAAGTAAACGTTTTGGTGAGAAAACATATTTGCTTGCCTGGACAACAACACCATGGACACTGCCAGGAAATGTTGCCATGGCTGTTGGTGCTGACATTGATTATGTTGTAGCAAGACCTTCAGCTGATGATTTGGTTGCGGGTTTTGAAGACGCTTTGTATATTCTTGCTAAAGCAAAAGTCGAAATACTCTTTAACAACCCACAGATTGAAAAAGAGCTTAAAGGCTCCGAGCTTGTTGGTTTAGAATACAAACAGCTTTTTAATGTACCATTGTTGCAGTCTGAAAAATCCTTTAAGGTCTATGCCGCTGATTTTGTAACCACAGAAGATGGTACTGGCATTGTGCATACCGCCGTGATGTATGGAGAGGAAGATTATGAGCTTGGTTTAAAGGTTGGTTTGCCAGTAGTGCAATTGCTTAATGCTCAAGGATTGTTTAACGAAAAAGCCCCAGAGTTTTTAAGGGGCAAGTTTTACAAAGATACAGAGCCTTTAATTGTAGAGATGCTGGAACAAAACAACAAGCTTTTCAAAAAAGAAGTTTACACGCACTCAGTTCCTTTTTGTTGGCGTTGTGGGACTAGGTTGTATTACAGTGCTCTGCCTTCTTGGTTCATTAATATCCAGAAGATTAAACCAAGACTTTTAGAGTTGAATAACAGTATTAACTGGTATCCAGAGCATTTAAAAAAAGGGCGTTTTCAAAAAGGTTTGGAAAGTGCTCCGGATTGGAATATTTCAAGAAACAGGTATTGGGCAACAGCACTGCCTTTTTGGAAGTGCAGTAGTAAAAGTTGTGGCAGGTCTGTTTGTATTGGTTCTTTAAAGGAGCTAGTTGAGAAAGCTTCTAATTACAACGAAGTTTACAAATCTGAAAATATATTAGAGGTTGATTTACACAGGCCATATATTGATCAAATTAAAATACCTTGTGGTGTCTGTGGACATGATATGTTTAGAGTTCCTGAGGTCGTGGATTGTTGGGTTGAATCAGCAAGCATGCCTTTTGCAGAGTTTCATTATCCTTTTGAAAACAAAGAGGCAGTTGAACAAAGAAAACCAGCTCAATTTGTTGCAGAATATATTAATCAAACTCGCGCCTGGTTTTACGTCATGCATGTCATGAGCACGATTTTGTGGGATGAAGCGCCTTTTGAAAATGTTGTCACAACTGGAGTTGTCTTGGCAGAAGATGGTCAGAAAATGTCTAAGTCTAAAAAGAATTTTCCTGACCCTTGGTTAATCTTTGACAAGTATGGTGCAGATGCGCTGCGCTTTTACTTAATGTCTTCACCTGTAATGCAAGGCGAAAATCTTTCTTTTTCGGAAAAAGATTTAGATGAGATCTACAAGAAGATTACACTTTTGCTTGGTAATGTACATAGCTTTTTGAGAATGTATAGTTCTGAAAAGATACAAGATTCAAGTAGTGCTCCTTCGTCGGAAAATGTTTTAGACCAGTGGATTTTGGCTGTGCTAAAAGAATTACAGCTTGAAGTAACTAAGCAGATGAATGCATATGACACAGTTAGAGCAACTAAGCCGGTTTTAAAGTTCATTAATGATCTTTCAACTTGGTATGTCAGGAGAAGCAGAGATCGCTTTAAGAATAATGACGTGCAAGCAAGAACATCGCTGAATGTTCTGGGTTATGTTTTAATTGAACTTTCAAAGCTTTTAGCTCCAGTGATGCCTTTCATTTCAGAAACCATATATCGTGATTTAACAGGCAAAGAGAGTGTACACCTAGCTTCCTGGAATGTTAATGTTCCTGAGCTTTCGGAAGCTGAAAAAGCCCTTGTTTTGCAAATGCAGACATTAAGAGAAATTGTTGAACTTGGTTTGTCTGCTAGAAAAGAGTCAAATATTAAGGTTAGACAACCCCTAGAATATGTAGCTTACAAAGCAAAAACAGATGCTTTAGAGCTTTCCTCAGAACTTGCTTTAATATTATCCGAAGAACTTAATGTTAAAGAGGTGCACCAAAGCCCTGAGATCTCTGCTATACCTGAAACAGTCTTTAAAGAAAACAATCAGTTTCAAATTCTTTTAAGTATTAAATTAACCCCAGAGTTAAAAGAAGAGGGTTATGCTAGGGAACTTGAAAGACAGGTTCAAGATTTGCGCAAGAAAAATGGTTTGAAGGTTGGGGACTTGATTGATTTGTATTACAACACTTCTGCGATTAGTTTAGAGATGGCTTTGATTAACAAGTTTGATCGTAAGAAAACTTTTGTTGTACAAGTTAAAAAAGAGCTTGAAGTTGAACCAGATATTGAGGCACAGCTTCTGATTGAAGACAAAGCAATTTGGCTTGGAATTCAAAAAGTATGAAAGCAATAATCCTGAAGAAAAATCTTTTTTCAGAAGGAAACGAGATACTAACAATGTACACGCGCGAACTCGGTAAGGTTCGCGCGGTTGCGCGTTCAGTGAAGTCCCCGAAAAGTAAGCTTGCTTATGCTCTACAAACTTTGTTTTTTACAGAATTAGAAATGTTACCAAACAAAAAGCTTGCAGCCATAACTGGGGTTAAGCCCTTAGAGGTTTTTCAGAATATTTATGCTAATCCTCAAAAAGTAGCCTATGCCATGTATGCTACTGAGGTTTTGTTAAAATCAACAGCTGATGAAGAAGAGAATACTGAAATCTTTGATTTGTTCTTAGAGCTTTTAAGGCACGTTGATAGATCAAAGCATTTAAAGCATGTTTGTGTAGATATTTTCGTTTTAGAGCTTCTAGCACTTTCAGGGTATGCTTTAACCGTGCATAGTTGTGTGCTTTGTGCTAAGAAACTTACAGAGGACATTTCTTTTAGCAACAGAAAAGGCGGCTTTGTTTGCAAGGATTGTGCTTTGAAGGTTTCTGATGCGTCTAGAGTAAGTGAGCCTATGTATTTGTTGATTGCAAAGCATGCGAATTTAAAAAGCACGCAGGAAGATTTTGAGGAAATTGATAATGGAGCATTAGAGTTTGCAGGCGAAGTGCACCGTATTACAGAGTCTTTTGCTAAACACATTTTAGAGCGCGATTTGAACACCTCCGGGTTATTAGGTAAACTTTAGGTAAAGCAAAAATCTATGCAAGAAATACAAACAGATGAGCCTCAAAAACAACCACATATTACAGTTACACCAATGCCTGTAGAAGTGCAAACCTCTTTTTACAAGCAGAATAAATGGGCAATATGGACAATTGTTGCATCAGTCGTGGTTTTAGGTACTGCCATTTTCTTTATCTTCTTTAATTCGTCTTCTCAAAAGAACATTCAACCAAAGGTTTCTTTAAGTATTGATGCGCCTCAAACTGTTGCTACTGGTTCTGAGTTAATTTACAAGATCCGAGTTAAAAATGATGATTCTGATAGCATCAAGAATATTAGTTTGGATTTAGTATATCCCCAAGGGTTTACTTTTAAGGACAGTGTGCCAAAACCAACCAAACTAAATGGTACACAGTTTGGTTTACCACCACTTGATCCAAGTCAGGAAACAACCATTATGATTAAGGGGGATGTTGTTGGTAATGCCGGAGAAACTAAATCTTTGAACGCGATTATGCATTATCGTTTTTCTAACACTAATACTTCTGAATTCGTTGTTTCAAGCCAGAGTCAGACTCAAATTAAAACAGCAGATATTGCTATGCAGATTGACGGACCAGCAACAGCAAATCCTTCGCAAGATTTGAGTTACACAATTTCATATTCAAACTTTACAAGTGATACAATTACAAATTTTGGTATAGCAGTGACTTTACCAAAAGAGTTTAATCTCGTATCTTCAGAACCAAAAGCTAATTTTAACAGTACTTGGAACATTGGTGATTTGAATGCCAACCAAAGCGGACAGATTAAGCTAGTGGGTAATTTTAAAGGTGCACGCACTGGTGACCAATTAACAATTTCAGCCACAGCCAATGGTTCTGTAAAAGGGAATCCAAGTTTCGCTCTAACCGCAGCACAGCTTTTTGTTGATATATCAAATCAGCCACTTTCTGCAGACGTCAGCATTGATTCAAGCTCAAACACAAGTTATGTCGAGGCCGGAGACCGTTTAATATACAAGGTTAGTTACAAGAATAACAACGGGGCTGTGGCAACTGGTGTGCATGTTAGCGCAACACTTTCTCCGAGTGCTGCCTTTGATTTAGAGTCAATTAGAGCAGAGGGTGCTGTTGTTGATAACAATGTCATAACTTGGGATGGGGCACAGATTTCAAAACTAGCTGCCCTAGCTCCAGGTGATGGCGGTGATTTAAGATTTACTGTTTCGCTTAGGAATCCAATCACCAGGACAAGCCAGAAAAATATCTCAGTTTCTGTTGGTTCAGAGATCAAAAGTAATGAAAATCAACAACCTTTTCAAGGGCAGGGTAGTATTTTAAAGGTTTTGACTGAGGCTGATCTTTCGACTTCTTTAACGTACAACAGTGGTGCAAAACCTGCTAAGGTTGGTAGTGTTACCACATATCAGGTTAATATTT
>DAIEPO010000011.1 GCA_027348385.1 bacterium | reverse complement strand
CTTAAATATGTCTTACTGTCTAATTTTTGTTAGCATGGCAACGCCTAAGGCTGTGCCATTAAAAATTTTCTGCTTTTTTACAGTTAATCTAGAAGCCGCAGCTTGCAATTGAAGTAAAAGTTTTGCTTGTGTTGCTCCACCGTCAACAATAATCTCTTTGGGTTTGTCAGGCAGTTTATCTAGAAATCGATCTACTTTTTTAGAAAGCCGTCTGAACAGAAATTCTAATTTTTTTGGCTGATCAAGAGCGTTTTCAATTTCCTTGCCAGAGCGCGCAACCTTTGCCTCAAGAGCGTAGAGTGGTTTTTTTCTGCTTGGTACAAGGGTGGTAAAGAAATTTTTGTTAAGCTCAAAAGAAGACCCCTGGCTTTGCATAATGAATGTACCGGTACCGTAGGTGACTTTTGTCACTCCTTTGGTGGTGCCTGCAGCAAACAAACTTGCTTGCTGGTCGCCACATACGGCATTTACTGGTAAAGAAAATCCTAAAATATCTTTTTTTAAATTACCGAAGCTAGCCCGAGATGGCATTACTCGTGGGAGTATTGATGCAGGAATTTCAAATATTTTTAAAAGCTCCTTGTCCCATTTAAGGTTTACAATATTGAAAAGAAGTGTGCGCGAGGCATTGGTGTAGTCGGTAATATGAGGACTTCCTTCTAAAAGATTCCATAAAACCCAAGAATCAACAGTTCCGAATGCTAATTGTCCGCTGTCTACTAATTTTTTTGCACTGCCGATGTTTTTGAGAATCCAATGAATTTTAGAAGCAGAAAAGTAAGGATCGGTAGTAAGACCAGTTTTTGCTCGTATCTTTTTTTCGAATGTTTTTTTCAATTTTGAACAAAATTTGCTTGTCCTTGTATCCTCCCAAACAATGGCAGGATAAACAGGGTTGCCGGTTTTTTTGTCCCAACAAATCGTAGTCTCACGCTGATTCGTAATACCGAGAGCAGAAAAAGAGTTTTGTTTTAAATGGCTCTTTTTCGTAATTTCGCGTAATGCGCTTTTGGAAACAGAAAGTAATTCCCTGGGATCTTGTTCTACCCACCCGCGTTTAGGCGAAAACCTCTTTAGTGGTTTATGCGTCTGTGCGACAATGTTGAATGACGAATCGAAAATAAACGCTTTTATACTTGAGGTGCCAATATCCAGAACTATGGTATTTTTTTGCTTTAGTTGTGAGAGCTGTGAAGTTTTTTTCATATTAAATTATTTGTAACTAAAGTATAGTGCGCAAAGCGCAAAAAGAAGTGCTAAGCCTTTGTAAACATTGAAACCTTCGTGGAAAAAGAAATACGCCACAAATAAAGCTGCTATGACTGTTGCGGCTTCCCATATCAAAAATACAGATCCAAACTCAATTTTTTTGAAAACCATTGCAACTGGTACAACTCCTAATGCATAGAATAATATACCAGCAGCGAAAAGCCACCAGTTTATCATTTGGCTTTTTTTAAGAAACACATCACCCACAAGAGTAGCAATGACACCTATAGTAATCAGAAATAGAGTATTTAAGTTTTGCATATAAAAATCATAACAAAAAACACTAGCAAAAGCTAATGTTTTTTATTTGGCTCGGGGGGTGGGATTCGGACCCACGACCAATCGATTAACAGTCGATGGCTCTACCACTGAGCTACCCCCGAATGATATTTTTACTCGCATATTATTACACGAAAGATTGCTTCTGGTCAACAAAACCAGATATACTAGGATATATGATATTAGAAGAACAGGGCAACCTTAAAGATTATGAACTCTTAGACACTGGAGATGGATATCGTCTTGAGAAATTTGGCGATTTCGTTCTGCAAAAGCCTGATCCTGCTGTTCTTTGGCAGCGCTCTTTTAGCGAAGACGAATGGGACAAAGCTGATGCAAGATATACAAAAAGCGGGGAGGAAAAAGGGAACTGGAAGGTATCAAACCCAAACATGCCCGAAAAATGGATTTTACAATACCAGATCCCTAAAACCCATCAAAGCATTTCCTTCTATGCAAAACTTAATCCTTTTAAACACACTGGTATTTTCCCAGAACAAGAAGCAAACTGGAACTTCATTGCATCTAAGCTAACGAATCGGAAGCTTAAGGTCTTAAACCTTTTTGGATACACAGGCATTGCAAGTGTTTTAGCTTCCAAGCTTGGTGCTTTAGTAACACACGTTGATGCATCTAAACCATCTTTAGCAGCTGCAAAAGAAAATATGCTTCTTTCAGGGCTTCCAGAAGATTCGATTCGCTGGATTTTAGATGATGCTGTGAAATTTGTTAAGCGTGAAGTTAAACGCGGTGCTAAATACGACGCCATCATTCTAGATCCACCGGCATTTGGCAGAGGAGCTAAGGGAGAGGTCTGGAAATTCAACGAAGATCTTCCTGAGCTATTAAAACAATTACAGCTATTATGCTCAGATGAATTCTCTTTCCTGGTTATAAACGCATATGCGGTTTCTGTTTCTTCTCTGTTACTTAAAAACTTGCTGGATGATTTTGCTAAACCATTAAAAACAAAAACCGTTGATTACGGAGAGCTTGTTTTAAAAGAAAAATCTTCAAAGCGTTTACTTTCAACCGGAATCTTTGCAAGATTGTACTAAAATTTTTGACTTTTCTTTTCCTTTGGTTGATAATGTATTTACTTGACGAGGAACGCATCGGTATGAACCGATCTGGAGAAAGCTTGGGGAAAATCCCCGAGCTTTTTCATTTCTCCCTTAAAACTGATATACTTTAAAGACAAAATGTTAGGAATATCAGAGACAAAAATAACAGAAATAGCGCAGAATATTAGCATGCCCCTGGCAAGGTTTTCTTTGTTTTTGGTTTACTTTTGGTTTGGTGCATTAAAGATATTTAGTACAAGCCCGGCAAATCCTCTTGTTGATGCTTTACTTAAGCAAACATTGCCTTTTTTAACCTTTAATCAGTTCATAGTTTGTTTTGCAATCTTTGAGATGGTCATTGGTCTTCTTTTCCTGATGCCAAAAGCTTTCAAAGTTGCTGTTTCTCTTTTTTTCATACACATGATTACAACATTCTTGCCGCTTTTCCTCTTAGAGGATCAAACATGGCAGAGTTTTCTAACGCCAACCCTTGAAGGCCAGTACATCATTAAAAACCTAGTCTTAATTGCTTTAGTCGTAACTTTAATTGCAAAGCATAATCTAAAGAAAGAAGGAGCAAAATAATGATGGAGAGACAAATAGTTCAAGTTCCTGCAGATGTACCAAAAGAAAAAGAGCAGGAATATATAAAAAACATTGAGACAGTAACGCATGGTTTAAGAAGAATGATGCTTTTTGCTGGTGATCAAAAGATCGAGCACCTAAACGATGATTTTGGAAGCAAAGAAGCATCCTCAGAAGACGCTGACCCTGAACACATGTTTAAAATAGCAAGCAAAGCAAGAATTTCCTGTTTTGCAACTCAGCTCGGTTTGCTTGCAAAATATGGCCGTGACTATCCAACCATCCCTTATGTCGTTAAATTAAACTCTAAATCAAACATTGTTCCAGTAGAGGACAAAGACCCAATCAGTGAAGAAATGGTTACACCGGAAGAAGTTGTACAGTTTAAAAAAGATAGCGGCTTAAACATTGTTGGTATGGGGTATACTTTGTATCTTGGCAGTGAATACGAAGCAGAAATGCTTAAAGAAGCAAGCGAAGCAATTTTGAAATCACATCAAAATGGAATGTTTTTCATTCTTTGGATATATCCAAGAGGAAAAAATGTTCCTGATCCATATGACCCACACCTCATTGCTGGTGCAACCGGGGTTGCTGTAAGTCTTGGTTCTGATTTTGTGAAAGTGACATATCCAAAAATAAAAGAGAGCAATGACCCGCTAGTTTTGGCAGAGAAGTTCAAAGAAGCAGTTTCCGCAGCAGGCAGAACCATGGTCATAGTTTCAGGGGGAAGCAAAATGGAAGTTCCAGAGTTTTTAGAACAACTACACAATCAAATTCACATTTCAGGAGCTGCAGGAAATGCAACCGGCAGAAACGTACATATGCGTCCTTTAGAGGAAGCAATTCGTTTCTGTGACGCTATTTCCGCAATTGTTTTTGATGATGCAACTGTTTCTGAAGCTTTAAAAATCTATGAGCACACAAATGCTTAATCAAACAAACAGACCAAAAACGAAAATATTAGTTGATGGTGGAGACCCCACAGAAACCCAGCACATTAAAGAATTAATTGGTTTTGTTGACGGTCAAACAACCAACCCTTCCCTTATTGCAAAAAATCCGGAGATTCAGGCATTAATTCAATCAGGACACAAGCTTTCCAAGGATGAAGAAAACAATGAATACAAAAAAATCGTTCAAAGCATTTCACCGCTTGTTGGAGATGCCGGTGTTTCAATTGAAGTCTTCGCAGACTTAGACACAAAAGCAGACGAAATGTTTGCTCAAGGCAAAGAAATGTATTCCTGGATCCCAAACGGCGTTATAAAATACCCATGCACTGAGCAGGGGTTAAAAGCTGCAGCAATGTCAGTAGCAGAAGGCATGCGTATTAACATAACCTTAGTTTTTTCACAGGAACAAGCAGCAGCAGTTTACGCTGCAACTAAAGGCGCTAAACCAGGAACAGTATATCTTTCACCTTTCATCGGACGTTTAGATGACAAAGGCGAGAATGGTATGGGGTTAATAAAGAACATCAAGCAAATGTATTCTAAAGGAGATGGTCATGTTTGGGTTTTGGCTGCAAGTGTCAGAAGTCTAGATCATCTTTTGTATTCTTTTGCTTTGGGCGTTGAGTTAGCAACAGTACCAACTAAAGTTTTAGAGGAATGGGCAAGTAAAAACTTTCCTGTGCCAGATCCTAGCTATGAGTATGTTCCTGCTAAGGCTTTGCAAGAGATTGCGTTTAAGGAGCTAGACTTGGATGCGGATTGGCAAAGCTTTAACATACAGCATCCGTTAACAGAAGTTGGTATACAAAAGTTTGTTGCTGATTACAAAGCAACTTTAAATCAAGTGTAGAGCCTTGAAAAAACAAGGTATCTCTGCTAAAATTGTGTAGTTCCGCAAATTTTACGAGCCCGTAGCTCAGTTGGATTAGAGCGAGTGCCTTCTAAGCACTAGGTCGCAGGTTCGATCCCTGCCGGGCTCACCATGAATTGGTTTATTTAAAAACGCTTCAGTTAAAAGCGTTTTTGTATTAAACAGTTGGAAATCTTACTGTGAAAGTTGTTCCTTTTTTTGGAGTGCTTTCTACAGAAATATCTCCGCCATGATTTTCAGCAATTTTTTTGCTTATGGCTAAGCCAAGACCAGTTCCCGAAACTCCTGATCTAACTGAGCCTGCTCTGTAAAAACGATTAAAGATATATTTTAAGTTTTCTTTTTCAATTCCAATACCTGTGTCTTTTATTACTAGTTCAGCATAATCTGTTTTCTTTAATGTGATAGTAATAACCTTTTTGTTAGCAATGTATTTAATGGCATTGCTTGTCAGGTTAGTAATAAGTGTTTCAAGGGCTTCTTTGTTGCCCAAGACAAAGATCTCTGGTTGAATATGTTTTTCAATCTTGATGTTATTTGTTTTGCAGAGTACATCCAAGTATTCAATTATGTCTTCAATTAAAACACTTAAGTTTAAGAGTTCTTTTTTTGCATCTTGATCTTGCATCTCAACCTTAGCCAGCTTCAGCAGGTTATATATCAACCTTGATATTTCATCAACAGACTTCTCAAATTTCGCCAATTCTTTAATTGGTTTAGAACGCATTTTTAAGAAATCAAGCTCACCCTTAATGACTGTTAAGGGAGTTTGTAGGGAATGCGAAACATCGTTCATAAAGTTTTTTTGCTCTTGTTGTAATTGTTGAATTCTCGAGGTTCTTTCCTCAACTCTATGTTCAAGTTCGCTTGAGTATCTTTGTACCTCCCAAAGTAGCCTAGCTTTTTCTAACGCAACACCAGCTTGTAGAGAAAAAACATTTAGTAAATCAATATCTTGATTTGAGTATTGTTCTCCAGAAAGTTTTTTAGGTAGAAAAACAAGACCAATAACTTTGTCAGCAGCAAGTAGTGGCACAACCAGATCTGCGGAGTAATGCTTGGCACCAGTTAGAAGTATTTCATTTTTTAATTCGTCAGCCCGTAATATTTCTTTAATGTTTTGAATATGTTCTGAGCTTAACTGTCGATTTTTTTCTGTAATGTCCGGAACGCTTGGATTTGGATTTGGTTTTAGGAAAAGGAAATGTACCTCTTTAGTTTTTAGTATTTTTTGGAGCGCATTTTTACTTTTGCTGACCAGAGCTTCAAAATCGACTTCTTCATTTAAAATACGAACTAGCTCGGTGACTGCTTTTGCATAGTCATAACGTTCTTTGAAAAAGATTTTGTCAGTAACTTTTCTTAAGATTCTTTCAAGAAGCGGGGCCCCGAAGATACCAAGCAGGGTCGTAATAACGGCGCTAAGTAGGCTTGTGGTCTTTCCGGTTGGTTCAAAGTATATTGAACGTAAACCAAATAGTAGCAAAAGATAGAAAGCAACAACTATTGCGATTAAAAGGGAATAGATAACCCCGCGTTGGATAACAACCTTAATCTCTAATAAATTATGTTTAACTATGGCATAGGCTGTGCTCAAAATTAAAAGGGCTGTACATGCTGGACCTAAAGCATAGAGATAATCAATTCCTGAAAGAGGAAGTAAAATATCAAAAAAAGCAGCTGCTAAAATTGAAACAGTTGTACCTATTAAAATGTATTTAATTTGAAGCCTTGTTCTTAAAGGCAGTGTTCCGTATTTCCAAAGCAAAACAACATAACCGATAATGTAATATATTAAAAAGAGCAGTAAATACAAAGAAAAATCACCACTTAGGATTCCGCCTACAGGATGATCGTAACTAAAACCAATAAACGGATCGCTAATATACACCTTGTTTAAAGGAAATTTAATCAAGTAGACTGTGTTTGCTAGAATTGGTAAGAATAACGATAAATATGTTTTCCAGTTATTCCCAGGATGCCGGAAAGAATAGCTAAAGATAACAAAAAAGAAAACATAGAATAAAGCTGCGATAGAAGCAAATTTTGTCCAAAGAACTAGGCTCGGCAGATCTGTAGAAATATCAGCAAAGTATACGGAGAGAATCCAAAAACCTGCGCTTAAAATACTTAAAGCAAAATAACCAACGTCTTTCTTGCCTAGCCAGTGTCTAAGCATGACAAAACTTAAGGCAAAACAGAAGACGCCAATTAGTGCTGCAAAGATTTCAATTAAATATCTGTAGTCCATAATCCCTCTAAAAGTATTTACAGTATATACAAAAAAAGGGTACTTACAAAGACGAGCGCTTTTTTACAAGCGCCCGCCAAGTTCGATCAGATATTCGGATGAGTCAGGCGCCCGCATCGTAGCAAATGAGGCAGGCCCAATTCTTGCTCTGAGCATCAGTGAAGTAATTGGGTACTAGGCGCACAAAGCGTACGCCTGGAACAGACAGTAACGCAGAGAGAGTCTTGTCTTTTCGTTTGTCCGCTACAACTGCCTGAACATATTCAGAGACTACAGTATCAGCGTTGACATTAAGGCTTTCTGCGTAAGTGGACAGTCCAGGAATTCTGCATGCTCCGACGTATCTTGGAAGGTTTAGTGAGTGAGTTTGCTTGACCGCTGCTTCAAAAACAAATCTGCCTGCTCCGCGAACTGATGCGGAAATACTTACTCCGTAGAGGACATTGCCGTTTAGATTGTGTGTTTTTCGGCAAAAACCTTGGTCAGTTAATTCGTCCCAGCAACGGTTGTCGTGAGAGTTAAAAACATCAAATTCTCGTATTTGGGAGAAATGATGCCCGCAGATCTTGCCCTCTGTTTCAACCAACAGTAGTCCTTCAGGAAAGATCTCAAGCCACGTTAAGAATTGCTCCCTATTGATAATTGGGACTTCGCTATCTTGCCAGGCGAAGGTCTCAGCCTCTGCAAACTCCTCGTAGTCACAGGCCTTTGCAGTTCGTATTCTGAAGATGGTCATAAGCGCCTCCTAGGAATCTTTTTTTGCAAGGACGTAGATCATACCACTGTATTCATTTTCTCCGAGACAGTCCTGGGAGCTGATCTCGATGTTTGAGAAACCCAGATCAAGCAATGCATTCAGAACATCTTCTTCGTCAATTGGAGTTGCTGGTAGAATACGCCCTTGAATGTTATAGGTGCTTGCCATACGCAGTGCCGTCATCACCAGACAGCCTCCTCCTGCAATTTTCTTGCTGATGTTACTAAGTGCGTGAAACCAGACAGCTTTGCTCTGGCTTATACACTCAATGCAGAAGTTAGAGCTTACTAGAGCATACTTCTTAGGAGCTGGTGCAAAGAAGCGATCTCTAAGAACATCATATCTTGCCAGAGATATTTTTTGTTTAAGTTGCTGCTCTCTGCGTATTATTTCTTCGTTCGTCGGCAGTCTGCCGCGTTCGTATTGAAGAGCTGCTCTGATGTAAGAAAGCCAGCGCTTGTCAGACCCAGTTCTGATCCAGTTCTCGACCGATTGTAGATTCGCTCTTAGAAAATCCGTGAAGCGGATGTGTTTAACGAGCTTAGAAAGACTGACTAACTGATAGATTGTAGGACCTCCTCCTACTTCCAGCATCCACAGTTCTTCTTTCGCTGGTTGCAGTTCTTTTTCTGTTTTGGCATAGAATCGCAGCAGTGCCAGGTTCTCTTCAGAGACGCTTTTGGGTGTTTTTACGTCCCCAAAAACAGAAGATTCGGGCAAAGCTGGATAGTATGTCCTAAGGTACTCTTCGGGTTTGAAGTCTCCGGCAAGATACGGATTTGACTTTGACTTTTGAGTGACCCAATTTCGGAAAGCCCTCGTAGTGCTTGTCATCCTTGTTCCTCCTCATATTTTTAGTGTGCTTGTTTTGTTTCCTTTGATTTAATGGGGTAATAAAAAAATAGCTAAAAGATGCTGAAGTTTAGCTAAAGAATATATAAAGGATATATAAATGTATTTTAGAAAGAAAAAAGCCTTGTAAAAGGCTTTTAATTACACATAACTAAGTTTGTAGCCCCTACCAGGAACTGTTTGAATGAGCTTTTGTTTGTTTGGCAGATCTATTTTTTTTCTTAAACTTAAGATGTGTGATTCAATGGTGTTTGAAAAAGGATCAGCATACATATCCCAAACATGTTCCATAATCATAGCTCTTGAAAGAACAATGTCTTTGTTCTTCAAAAGGTATTCTAAAAGCATAAATTCTTTTCTTGTTAGATATATGTTTTTACCATCGCGTGTTACTGTTTGTCTCTTTGTATCTAGGATTAAATCGTCAGCTTTTAGAATTTCTTCTTGAATATTCCTTGGTCTGCGCATTAGTGCTCTGATTCTTGCAACCAATTCTTCAAATGAAAATGGCTTTATTAAATAGTCATCAGCCCCGGCATTTAATAGTTCAACCTTAGTTGTGGTTTCTGATTTAACAGAGAGAATAATAATTGGCATTGTTTTTCCAGATTCACGAAGTTGTTTGCAAATTTCCATACCGGTTTTTCCAGGCAACATTTGATCTAGAACAATTAAATCATAATCATGTTCCAAACCCATTTTTGCGCCAGTATTTCCATCGTTAGCAACATCAACTATGAAGTACTCTGTTTCCAGATTCTTTTTTAAAACATCACTCAATCTAACTTCGTCTTCAACAATTAAGATCTTCATTGTATTATCCTAAAATGTATAATTATTAGAGCATAAAGGAAAATCATGCGCAAATGCCTTCTTTCCCTTTGTTTTAAAAGGCAGTATAATGATAGTACAAACGGCATAAATTAATTCTAAAATTTAAAGCCCAAAGAAAAGGAAACCATGAAAAAACTCAATTTGTTCATATTATTACTAGTTTTAATAGTACTGTGGGGTGCTCTTTCATACAACAACCTAGTTAGAGCAAACAAGGCTGTAGATAACCAATGGGCTCAGGTAGAAAACCAATACCAAAGACGTTTAAGCTTGATTCCAAATCTTGTTAATACAGTGAAGGGCGGTAGCAAACAAGAGCTTGCTTTTGCAAAAGAAGTTACAGATGCCAGAGCTGCTTTTGCTAGTGCCACAACAGTTGATGCAAAAGCATCAGCAGCAAGTAACTTAGAAACAAGCCTTGGTCGTTTGATTGCAGTCATTGAAGCAAACCCAGCAATTGCAACAGTTCCTTTGTACCAGGATTTGAGTGCAGAATTAGCAGGCACTGAAAACAGGATTGCAGTTGAACGCGGCAGATATAATGATAATGTTACTCAGATAAACATCGCCGTGAAGACTTTCCCATCAAACCTCATTGCAAATCTTTTTGGTTTTAAAGAAAGAACATTGTTTAAAGCAGAAGCTGGAGCAGAAAAAACCCCAGAAGTTAACTTTTAATGTTCATTGATCAAAGAAAAACCTTCATAGCAACGCTTTTAGGCGCAGCTGTTCTACTAACCGCGTCTTCAGCTTTTGCATACACAAAACCAGGGAACCCCTCTGGTTTTGTTAATGACTTTGCAGGCATTTTCACTTCTGAACAAAAACAAAATCTAGAAACAAAGCTTTCGGCATATGAAAAGCAAAGTACAAATGAAGTTTCTGTAGTGACAGTTAAGAGTTTGGGCGGTGATTACATTGAAAATTACACTGAAAAACTTTTTAAAGATTTTGGTATTGGCAAGAAAGATAAGAATAACGGTTTGCTTCTGTTGATTGCTTTAGAGGATCGAGAAATGCGCATCGAGATAGGGTATGGTTTAGAAGGAGACTTAACAGATGCTGAATCTGCTTCAATTATTAGAAATGTTTTAACTCCTGCATTTCAAAAAGAAGATTACTATGGAGGTGTTAATATTGCCATTGATTTAATAATTAATAAGCTGTCTGGGCAAGCTTTGGTTATGCCCTTAGTAAAACCTAATATCAGTGTTAATTTTAACCTTCTCTTTTTCATTTTCTTTTTTGTTTTCTCATTTCTTTCAAGTGTCCTTGCAAGATCAAAGTCCTGGTGGGCAGGTGGTGTTGTTGGTGCTTTGTGTGGCGGGTTGTTTGGTTTGTTCCTCGGTTCCTGGGTTACTTCTTTAGTAATGGTTATTCTCTTTACACCAATTGGATTGCTTTTTGACTACATTGTTTCAAAGAATTATGAAAAAGGAAAAAAAACAGGCGTGTTTCCTTGGTGGATTGGCGGCGGAAGATCTGGCGGTTCCGGGGGAGGATTCGGTGGTTTTGGCGGTGGATTTTCTGGTGGTGGTGGTTCAAGCGGAAGGTGGTAAAAATATATGACAACAGAACGATTACAAAAATTTCTATCTAATGCAGGTATTGCATCAAGGCGAGGCTCTGAGATTTTCATTGAAAGAGGGGAGGTCCGTGTTAATGGTAATGTAGCAAAACTTGGAGACAAAGTTGATCCAGACAAGGACCAAGTTACTTACAAGGGTAAATTGATTAGACCAGAAAAAAACTTCTATTACATTGCTTTGAACAAACCAAAAGCATACATTACCTCACGTTTTGATCCGGAAAAAAGACGTAGTGTCTATTCTTTCCTGCCTAAAGAACTACAAAGCAAAGTTTGGACTGTCGGTCGTCTTGATTTCTATACTGAAGGCCTTTTACTTTTTACTAATGACGGTGATTTAACAGAAGCATTGGCGCATCCAAAGTATGAACACGCAAAAGAATACGAGGTTGCTTTAAACCAAGAAATTTCAGATGCTGATTTACAAAAGCTAAGAGAGGGTGTTGTCATTGGCGAGGACTACACCACAGCTCCTGCTGAGGTTAGAGTTCGTAGTGGTAAAGTATATATGACAATTCATGAAGGAAAGAAACGTCAGATTCGCAGAATGTTTGAAAAGGTTGGTTACAAGGTAAAGAACTTAAAAAGGATACGTATAAACAAGCTGGAGCTGGGAGATTTACCATTGGGGAAGATAAAGTACGTTACAAAAGAAGATATCATTTAAAAAACCCTCGAGCTCGAGGGTTTTTTAAATTGCTTCAAGGAGTTTTTGAATCTCTTTCTTTTCTAAGAAGGGTTTTAGATCAGGGTAATCATTTAGTTCGTTGGCAGCGACCCATTTAGTTTCTGAATGATCTTCTTGTCGCGCATTGATATTTTTCGTTTTGAGTTCGACAAGAAATGGTATTACCGTCCACTTGCCTTCATCATCAGTAACATTGAATGGATTTGTTTTCTTGATGATAATTCCATCTGCACCTAACTCTTCAGCTAGCTCTCTTTTGATTGTTTCTTCTGGTGTTTCCGGAGTATCTATAAATCCCGAAATAAACTCCCATTGATTGGGAGCAAATCTTTTTGTTGCTGCGCGTTTAGCGATTAAGTACGCGTCCCCATTCTTTATGACCGCCATTGTGATAGTGTAAGATTCCATAGCCCCACTCCATTTAGTTTTGTTATTTCTTCTTGTTATGAAACTTGGTGTGTATTTCTCTAAGTTGTTGATTTGTAATGTGTGTATATATCTGCGTTGTAGTTATAGAGGCATGACCTAACATGCTTTGTACGCTTCTAATATCTGCGCCATTTTGCAAAAGATCAGTTGCAAAGCTATGTCTTAAGGTGTGCGGAGATATTTTTTTCATGATCCCTGCAATCAAAGCATATTTTTTAATAATCCTTTGAATGCTTCGTGGAGTTAAACCCGCTGCATTTTGTCCAAAGCTTGCAATTTCTTTTTCAACCGCAATTCCAACTTGTTTGTGTGCTATGAAAAGAAACTTAGAATTGTCTTTTCTTTTTTTCAAGTATTTCAGCAATGCCTCATTAGCTTCAGAAGAGAGGAAGATCAATCTAAGTTTGTCACCTTTACCTCTAACTGTGAATTCATTTCTTTTGAAATTAATCTGATCTTTTTTTAAAGAACAAAGCTCTGAAACACGAAGACCAGTTGCAAAAAGAGTTTGTAGGATAGCATTGTCTCTGAGTCTTAAGATTTCTTCTTTTTCTTCATCTGTTGCTTCAAAGAGTCTTTGGATTTCATCATCATCTAAAAATTCAACCATACGACTCGGAGTTTTTGCAAGATCAAGTTTTTCAGGAGCTAATGTTTTAATATCGCGCTTCATTAAGTATTTCAAGAAAGCACGCAGAGCAATGACATGGTAATTCTGGGTTATCTGCTTTAAATGTTTTCCTGATTCATCAACCATACGGTTAATACCCAGGCGGTACCTACGCACTAACTCAAAGTCTATTTGCTCCGGCTTACTAACACCTTCTGAAGCACAGAAGTGCGCAAAGCGTTTTAAATAGTGGTCATAGTTTCTTATAGTTAAAAGACTCCGGTTTTTTTCAATCTCGCAATATTCTAAGAATTCCCGGATATATCTGGTTAGGGAATTGTCTAAGTCTTTTTCTTTGTTTTTTGTTTCTTTTGGCATGATATTGTGCGACATAGGTAGTATATCATATTAAATATTGGGATAAATAATTTCCTTGACAAGGAATAAAGAATATGCTACAGTAGTAAATCAAATTGGGCTTCGGGTTTTAGATATATATCTGGATATATGTTTGTCTGGATATATGTTTGAAACTCTTAGCTCACTTCCGAGCAGAGTATCCCACAAGGGATAGCAGTCAACTTCCAGGAGGAGATGACGCCAATGACCAAAATCATTGCCCCCATCACCACAGGGATCACTGTAGGACAGGCTGGCAGGATCGCAGATCGGTTCATCACGCTCTGTCGCACGGCTGGTTTGCCTTATCCTACCCAGATCATTCAGGACGTTCTGGAACAGGAAGGAGACGAGCTCGCGCAGGAGCAGTTCGAGTCGCTTCGTAAGCGCGTCGAGCGTCGTTCCAAGATGATCGTTCGTCGCGTAACAGTCAACCGTGCACGCACTCCGCAGCAAATGCTCGAAGCGACGGGGCGTGTCCAGTACGTTGACCCCGAGGTCGTAGGCACGATGCCTGGGCAGACTGAGACCACCGACGAAGTCGAGATGTACTTCTTCAACGAGGGTCGTTTTCTGACCATCGACGAACAGGAGACGGTGCTCGCGACCTATGGCCTCGTTCCCGACTACTACGCGCAGTTTCAGGTGAACATCGACGACGAAACGTTCGCAGATGAACACCCCAACGGTATGCAGTGGCGAGACAGCAAGAACCGTGCATGCTGCGTGGCCTTCCGTCGGTACGATGGCAAGCGCGATGTCTACTGCTACCGCCTTGACGGCGATTGGCGCGGCCACTGGTGGTTCGCTGGTCGCAAGTCTTCCAAGTAGTCCTTGGAAGCAGGGATCTTTGGTTCTTCTGGTTTTTGGGACATTGGTCTCGATTCTTGAGAGCCCGCAGCACTTCGGTGTTGCGGGCTCTCATTCATTTTGTGTAAAATATGATTAGATAGATTAAAATCTGGGGGTACGCTTTCAGATTGTTTGTCTCGCATTACTAAGTGATCAGAATATTTTTGGCTAAGCTTAGAATAGAGTATTACTTCGTAAGGAGTTTCAAGAAGACTTGGTACGAATTATTGGCGGGTTAAAGCCCCAAATAAAATACAGCCTCGAGAATATTTCAAGAGGCAGTGCTAAAGATGATAATTCGTACACACTACGTGACCTTCAATCGGAACGATGACAAGCGCAATGTCAACTGCAACCGCAATGACGGCGATTGGAACGACAACTGGTGGTTCGCTGGTGTCGCAACTATTCTTGAGTTTATTTAGACAATTGTTTTTGCCAACCGCCGATCATTTTACCAACTTCCGCTAACTGAGCGCTAATGTCGGCAAATTTTTTGTTATCAAGAGCCTTCAAATTCCATGTTAATTGAAGGAAGAATTTTAATATATCTAATTTAAGACTTGCTTTTTGAACGATTACTAGTTTGTGTTCTTTGGAAACATAGCTTGCAGTGAGGACAAGCTCAATTAAATCAGTAAATATGGTATTTATTTTTTCACCCAAAGAATATCTCGTTAATCTCGGTATATCTGGTAGTGTATGATGCCAAATTGTATATGCCGTAGTTAGTTTTTGTAGTAAAGGTAAATCAGATTGCTGAAACAGCGTCGGGGGGGGGCGTAGTTTTAGAAGAAATTTTATGCAAAGGCAATTCGTTCATAAATATTCTGATATTGTTAGTTTAGAAAATCTATTTGCCGCATGGCAGGAATTTTCCATTGGTAAATCTCAAAAAAATGATGTCCAGATTTTTACGTTACATTTGATTGATAATATTGTACAGCTTCACAATGATCTTGCCAACAAGACTTACAAACACGGTGGTTATTTTGAGTTTGGAATTTCTGATCCTAAACCCAGACGAATTCATAAAGCGAGTGTTAGGGACAGAGTTTTGCACCACGCGGTGTATAGAGTTTTGTATCCAGCTTATGATAAAGTCTTTATCGTTGACTCATATTCTTGCAGAGTTGATAAGGGGACACATAGAGCCATGGACAGATTCAAACATTTTGCCGATATAGTAAGTAAGAATTATACGAGGACATGTTGGGTGCTGAAATGTGATATAAAGAAGTTTTTTGCAAGTATTGATCATGATATTCTCTTGCAGATTTTGGAACAAAGAATAGAAGATAAGGATATAATTTGGCTTCTGCAAAACATCATAGGTAGCTTCTCTTCTTATAATCAGGGGAAAGGACTGCCTTTAGGTAATTTAACGTCACAGCTATTTTGCAATGTATATATGAATGAGTTAGATCAATTCATAAAACACAAAATGCATGCAAAGTACTATATTAGATACGCAGATGATTTTGTTTTTCTGTCTGATGATAAACATTTGTTAGAGCGACAAATTAAGGTTCTGCAAGAGTTTCTATTGGAAAAGCTTGAGCTTTCTTTGCATCCTCAAAAGGTATATATAAAGTCCTATGCCTCTGGCGTAGATTTTTTAGGATGGATACACTTTCCCAGATATAGGACTTTGAGAACAGCTACAAAGAAACGAATGTTCAAAAGAATTGTTAATACACCAAAAATGGAAACATTGCAATCATATCTGGGTTTGTTGAAACATGGAGATACAAGAAAAATTCAAACAGAGCTTCTAAATAACTTCTGGTTGAGCCATTAGAGGTGTTGAAAACACCTTCCATACAAACCTTGATTAAAAGCCTTTAAACTGGTAGAATGGCATTAGAAATATTAATTCCACGATACTTTAGTTCTTGTTTGAAGAACTCAAATATTCGTGCAGACAGGCCTTGGTATCAAGGCAAATTGTGAAAGGCCCCCATGTTATCCAAAAAGGAAAAGGACGCGCTGATCAAGAAGTTCCAGACGCATAAAGACGATACTGGTTCTCCTGAGGTTCAAATCGCGATCTTAACCAAAGAAATTGACCAGGTTTCTGAACACCTCAAAGTGCACAGAAAAGACAACCATTCCAGAAGAGGGTTGTTACAAATGGTAGGTAATCGCAGAAGACTATTGCGTTACTTGAAGTCAGAAGATCAGAAGAGATACGACAAGCTCGTTGACAAATTAAAGTTAAAGAAATAATTTGGGAGTCCCGCAAAAGTTTTTGCGGGACTTTCTAGCATATATTAAATAATTAACGGACGTTGTTAGCAGCCACGTCCGGCTTTAGCCCTTAAAGTCGGACATGATTGCAAATAACGTCTGGAGAAAGAAAATATGGACGTTAAAAAAGTTTCGATAGGGTTCAATGATCCGTCTCAAGCAGATATTACTTTTGAGACCGGGAAAATGGCTATGCAGGCAAATGCCGCAGTATTAGCCAGGCAGGGTGACACAGTTGTTTTAGCAACAGCTGTCATGGGTCGTAAAAGAGAAGGCATGGATTATTTTCCTCTACTTGTAGATTACGAGGAACGTCTTTATGCTGCAGGAAAAATTAAAGGCAGTCGCTGGGTTAAAAGAGAAGGTAAGGCAACTGATGAAGCAATTTTAACTGGAAGAGTCATAGACCGTTCAATCAGACCATTGTTTCCAGATGGTATGCGCAATGATGTGCAGGTTGTGGTTACTGTTCTTTCAATTGATGGTGTACACGAAGCTGACATGCTTGCAGCTAATGCTGCTTCTGCAGCTTTAACAATTTCAGACATTCCTTTTGACGGTCCAATCGGAGTTGTTAGGGTTGGCAAGGTAGACGGACAGATGGTTCTAAATCCAAGCAGAGAGCTTTTAAAAAAATCTCAGATGGATTTAATAGTTTCAGGAAATGAAAAGCATGTTTTGATGGTTGAAGCTGGAGCAACCCTTGTTTCAGAAGAAGACATCATTTCAGGAATTGAGTTTGCGCAGAAATATCTTGCTGAAATTTGTAAAGTTCAAAACCAATTTAAAGATATGGTTGGTAATGCAAAAGCTGTTGTTGAAGTCATTGAGCTAAACAAAGATGTCTATGAGCAGGTTAAGGCATTTGCAACTGACGACAAATTAGAAGCTGCAATTTATGTTTCAAACAAAGAAGAAAGAGAATCAAAGATCAATGCATTAACAGACGCTGCAGTTGAAACAATTACTAAAGCTTTTGTTACCAGCAAAACAGAGATTGCACCGGGAATTGAATCTGCTGCAGAAAAAATGGATCAGGGGCAGATCAAGAAAGAGGTCTTGGCTTCTTTGGACAAGATCATGAAAAAATACATGCAGAAAAATATCCTTGAAAAAGAACGTCGTGTTGATGGCAGAAAATTAGATGAAACCCGAGCTGTTACTTGTGAGGTCGGAGTTTTACCACGCACCCATGGTTCTGCTTTGTTTACCAGAGGTGAAACTCAGGTTTTAACAACAGTCACTTTAGGATCAAAGGGTGATGAACAACTTTTAGATGGTATGGAAGATCCAGGAGAAGGAACAGCTAAAAGATATATTCACCATTACAACATGCCCGGATATTCTGTTGGAGAAGTTGCTCCTTTGAGAGGCCCGGGTAGAAGAGAGATTGGACACGGGGCTTTAGCAGAGCGTGCTTTAGAGCCAATGATTCCTTCACAAGATGAATTCCCATACACCATGCGTTTAGTTTCAGAAGCCATTATGTCTAATGGTTCAACATCAATGGCATCAACTTGTGGTTCAACCCTTGCTTTGCTTGATGCTGGTGTGAAGTTAAAAGAAATGATCGGTGGTGTTGCCATGGGCTTGGTCTTAGATGAAGAAACCGGAAAGTTCAAAGTTTTAACCGATATTGCAGGCATTGAAGATTTTAATGGACACATGGATTTTAAAGTTACAGGAAATGAAAATGGAATTACTGCAATGCAAATGGATGTTAAAGCAAAAGGAATAACTAAAGATATTCTTGCGCAAGCTCTACAGCAAGCAAAACCAGGACGTTTGCATATCTTGGGTAAAATGAAAGAAGCAATCAAAGAACCAAGAGCTGATCTTTCACCTTATGCTCCAAGAATTGTTTCCTTTATGATTCATCCTGACAAAATCCGCGAGGTCATTGGTTCAGGCGGAAAAGTTATCAATGGCATCATTGCAGAAACCGGTGTTAAGATTGACATTGAAGACAGTGGTTTGGTGATGGTTACTTCAACTGATGCTGCTGCTTCTGAAAAAGCCGTTGGTATAATTAAAAATATTGTTAGAGAAATTAAAGCAGGTGAAGTCTTTGATGGCAAAGTTACAAGATTAATGAACTTTGGCGCTTTTGTAGAACTCATTCCAGGACAAGAAGGTTTAGTACACATTTCAGAGCTTGCAAACTATCGTGTTGGCAGAGTCGAAGATGTGGTTAAAGTTGGTGATCCTTTAAAAGTAATGGTTAAAGAAATTGATGATCAAGGCAGAATCAACCTAACACACAAGCCGTACGCAAAGCCTGCAGAGCCAGGACAGGGTGTTGCTCCAAGCGAAGACCGTGGTCCAAGAAGAGATTTTAGAAACGGGCATGGAAATAACGACCGGGGAGGCAGAGGATTTAGAGGATTCTTTAAGAAATAGATAAAGCCCCGAAGAATCGGGGCTTTAATTTTCGGTTTTCACCGGTGCATACCCTACCAGTCAATAATAGTATACACTCTTTCATTTTAATGATCAATTGGTGGACCCGACCGGAATCGAACCGGCTTAGCATGACTGGTAAGGCATGCTGACTACCATAGTCACGGGCCCATAAAAAAGACATTAACACATTGAAATTAAATATAGATTAAATCTGTGGAATATTTTGAGATTTTAAAAAAAGATTCAAATTCAAAAGCAAGATTAGGTGTAATTCACACTGCACACGGCGATGTGAAAACACCTTACTTTAACCCAATCGGAACAAAAGGAACTGTCAAAAGCATTACTTCTGAGGAATTAAAGTTTTGGGGTGCAGAAATGATCCTTGCAAACACATATCATCTTTGGCAAAGACCAGGTGATGCCTTAATTGCTAAGGCTGGTGGCTTGCATAAGTTTATGAATTGGAAAAACGCAATTTTTACTGACAGCGGTGGCTATCAAGTTTTTTCGCTTGCTAAAATGCGCCAAGTTATGGAAGCAGGCGTT
>DAIEPO010000010.1 GCA_027348385.1 bacterium | reverse complement strand
TTTCACCAGCTTGGCTTAACGGACCGCTTGGAGCAACATTGTCATCAAGCATGCTTGGAAACTTAGCAACGTTTTCAAAGACTTGGATTAAGTTTTTTTGTAGTTCTTCCATATCAACTCCTAATTTAGCAAGTATTACTTTAGCCCTGTTTGCTTCAATATCTAGTATGCCGTAAAGGAAGTGTTCTGTTCCAATGAATTGGTATTGGTATCTAGTTGCTGCAACCGCTGCTTTTTCAATGGTATTTTTAATGTTTTCAGAAAGGATTGGTTTCCAGGCAACAGTTAAATGTCCTTGGTTAACCTTTTCTAGCTCTTCTTTGATGACTGTTAGATCAATGTTGTTTTTAAGGAGGATTTCTGAAGCAAAAGAGCTGCGCTCTGATATAATTCCATAGAGAAGATGTTCTGTGCCTATATGGTCGTGTTTTAACTGTTCGGATATTAATTGAGCGGCAATCAAGGCATTTTTGGCCCTTGTTGATAGCCGTTCAAGGATGAAGGCAAAATTATTCATAGACCCATTATATTTTATGCAATATTCAGTGTCAAAACGCAAATTTAGAAATCCTTTAGAAGAACGAGTCAAAAAGCTTCGTGAAAAAATGCCTTGTAAAGAGTACGCCTTGTTTTTGGTTTCTTTGAGAGCACAGGGAACAGAGCAGTTGCGTGAGAAACTTCAAAGAAAAAACTACGAGAAAAAAGAAATTGCTGAAACCATTGATCGTTTAACAGAACTTGGATATTTAAATGACGCTTTGTTTGCAGAAACATACTTTGAAAATCTTTTGCGCTTTAAAAACTTTGGATACTATGGTGTTAAAAAGAAACTGATGCTTAAGAAAATACCGGAAAAAGAAATATCCAGATTACTTAAAGGTTTTAGTGTTAAGAAAGAAGAAGAGATTGCACAAAGAGTTTTAAGGCAATCAGCAAGAAAAACTAAGGAACAACTAGCACGTTCTTTTCAAAGCAAAGGTTTTAGGTTAGAAAGCTTTGTAAAGTTCCTTACCCTCCCCGTTGATTATTAACCCCTTTAAAGATATATTTAGTATATATATGAAGAAAAGCACAGAAAGACAATTTGCCCCAGATCCAGAAGACCCAGAGATCATTAGACTGTACCCTGATGGTAATGCAGAAACAGATCAGATGGATCTTTTTAAGGATGAACAGGCAAGATTAGAGTTTGAAAAACAAGAGCAAGCAAAAGCAGAAGCTCTCGCTATTTCTCGCGCAAACAAGCCAATACGGGAGCAGTACGCAGAGAGCGGTATTTTTAACGCAGCCATGGCTCATGAAATATATATGCACTATATGGGCAAGAAGATAGGGGAAACACCGCGTCCTGAAATGGATTTAAGCTTTTTGAAAGAACTTAATGATCCAGAGGCTGTTGCTGTCATTTCAAAGTATCCTGGGATTGTTAATCTTGATGGGGTTGAACATATTTCCTGGGAAGCAGCGAACGTTTTGAATGAAAATAATGTTTTTGTGTTTTTAAGAGGACTGCGTCCTGTTAACGAAAGAGTTTTGAGAGTCTTGTTAAACTTGGATAAAAAGACAAAATTGGTTGCTTCAGAAGAATTAAGGAAGCAGTTAGATGCTTTGTATAAAAAGGATTTGAAATGACTAAACTAAAAGTTGCAGTTTTGGCAGGTGGTATTTCTAATGAACGAGAAGTTTCACTAAACACCGCAGAACAAATTGTATTAAATTTGTCGAGCGATAAATACGAGGTTAACAAAGTAGAGGTTAACTCAGATTTTCATTGGGCTCTAGAGCTAAGACAAAACAAACCTGATGTTGCTTTCATTGCTTTGCATGGAAAATTTGGCGAAGATGGCAGAACTCAGTCAGTTTTAGAATACTTGGGAATCAAATATACAGGATCAGGTGTGCTTGCTTCAGCTTTTGGTATGGACAAGATCAGATGTTCCGGATTTTTGTCTGAAGGTGGTTTAAATATTCCAAAGATGGTTTCTTTTTCTAGAGCTGTTGATTTAGACCAAGCTTTGTTAGAAGTTAAAGAAAAGATCTCTTTCCCTTGTGTTGTTAAACCAAATGAGTCAGGTTCAAGTGTTGGTGTAACCATTTGTCAGAATGAAGAGGATTTCAAATTAGGATGGGAAAAAGCTTTCAAAGAAGATTCCTTAATTTTGGTTGAGGAATATATTAAAGGAAAGGAATTAACCTCCGGAGTTTTGGGAAACACTGGTTCTGAGCTTTTAGCCTTACCACCAATTGAAATAGTACCGCATAAAGAGTTTTTTGATTATGCTGCAAAGTATCAAAAAGAAAGTGATGAAATTTGTCCGGCAAATATTTCAGTAGAGCTTACCAAAGAAGTCCAAGAAGCTTCGGTTTTAGCACACAAACTTTTGGGGTGCAGGGGACTGACTCGTTCTGATTTCATCTATGACGGCTCCAAGCTATATTTCTTGGAGATAAACACACTACCGGGGCAAACTAAGGAAAGTCTTTGCCCTAAAGAAGCAGCGGCTATTGGTTTAAGCTTCTCTGAGTTTTTAGAAAAACAAATACAACTGGCTTTGGAATAGGGGGTATTTTTAATTCCTTTCCAGGTCTTTTTGTAGTATAATAATCTGGTAAAAATATGATTTTAACCGCAGAAGAAGTAAGAAAAATAGCTGGATTAGCACGTATCAAGCTAAACGATTCTGAAGTGGAGAAATTCCGAAAAGAACTCTCTGTTGTTTTAGAGTATGTTTCTGAGCTTGAAAAAGTAGACACAGAGGGCGTTGAAGAAATCTCACAGGTTACGGGTTTAGAAAATGTTCTAAGAGAAGATCACGCTAAATTAAGCGAGTACAGAGATGCAATCATTGCATCATTTCCTGAACGCAAAGATGACTTTTTAAAGATTAAAAGTATTTTGTAATGGAATTAGCTTTCTTAGAAATCAGCGAATTAGCTGAAAAATTACGCAACAAAGAAATTTCGTCTGTTGAGCTGACGAAATATTTTTTGAAGCGCATTAAAGAATATGATGGGGAGTCTGGTTTAAACTCTTTTCTAACAGTCACAGAAGAAGAAGCGCTGGCTCAAGCTTTAGAAGCAGACAAGATTTTAGCATCAGATCCGCATGCTTCTGTTTTAACCGGCATTCCATATGCTGCTAAAGATTTGTTTTCAACCAAAGGCATTAGAACAACCGCATCTTCAAAGATTTTGGATAAGTTTGTGCCGGTCTTTGATGCAACTGCAGTTGCAAAGTTAAATACAGAAAAATCAATTCTTCTTGGTAAAACAAATCTTGATGAATTTGCACATGGCTCATCAACAGAAACATCAGCATATGGCCCAAGTAAAAACCCTTGGGATGTTACAAGAATTCCAGGTGGCTCATCTGGAGGCTCTGCGGCTGCTGTGGCTGCTGGTTTAGTTCCTTTTGCTCTAGCAACAGAAACAGGAGGTTCAATTAGGCAGCCTGCTTCGTTATGCGGAATTTGTGGTTGGAAGCCAACATACGGCAGAGTTTCAAGGTTTGGTGTCATTGCCATGACCTCTTCAAATGACAGCCCTGGGACAATTGCTAGAAGCGTTAAAGATCTTGCCATTACAGCAGAGATTCTTTCAGGACATGATCCAAAAGATTCAACAACAAGTGTTAAGGAAATACCAAATTATGCTGCAAATCTTCGTAGTGATTTAAAGGGAGTTAAGATTGGTGTTCCAAAAGAATATTTCGTTCCAGGCATGCAGCCTGAAGTAGAAGCAAGGATTCATGAAGCAATCGCAAAGTTAAAAGAGCTTGGAGCTCAGGTTGTAGAAGTGTCGCTACCTTTAACTAAATATGGTTCTTTAGTCTATGCCATAGTTACACCAGCAGAAATTTCTTCAAACCTTGCGCGTTTTGATGGTATTAGATATGGACATCGAACTGAAGATGCAAAAGATTTATCAGACATATATGACCAAAGCCGTGAAGAAGGTTTTGGCGATGAGGCAAAGCGTCGCATTTTAACCGGAGCATATGCTCTTTCAGCTGGATACTACGATGCCTATTACCTTAAAGCACAGAAAGTTCGAAGACTTTTGGTTGATGAATTTAACGAAGTTTTTCAAAAGGTTGATGCTTTAGTTTGCGCATCTGTTCCTAATGTTGCTCAAAAGATTGGCAACGCTAAAGACAACCCTTTGTTTGGATATATTGCTGATCAATTAAATATTCCAGCTTCCATGGCAGGACTGCCTGCTTTGTCCATTCCTTGTGGTTTTGCAAAAGCAGAGGATGCAGATATTGAAATGCCGGTTGGTTTACAAATCATTGGCCCTCAGTGGGGCGAACAAAACGTTTTCAATATTGGTTATGCATATCAAACAATTACTGATTGGCACAAGAAATATCCTAAAGGGTTTGGGGAAATATAATGACGGGAAAAAACAACACAAATTCATACACCCCTGTAATTGGTCTTGAGATTCACGTACAGTTAAAAACCAAGAGCAAGATGTTTTGTGATTCTCCGAATAATCCGGATGAAACAGTGCCTAACACAAACATTTGTGAGGTATGTACTGCACAACCAGGAACACTGCCAGTTGTTAACAAAGAAGCAATCCGTTTAGGAACATTATTAGGTTTGGCGCTAAATTGTAAGATTGCACACAACTCTAAATTTGATCGTAAATCCTACTTTTACCCAGATTTACCTAAGGGTTACCAGATTTCTCAGTATGACAAGCCAATTGCAGAACATGGATATTTAGATATCAATGTTGATGGAGTTGTTAAGAGAGTTCGTATTCGTAGAGCGCATTTAGAAGAAGATGCGGGTAAAAACGTGCATCCTGAAGGATCGGGATATTCTTTAGTTGATTACAACCGAGCAGGTACTCCTTTGATGGAAATTGTTACAGAACCTGATATTACGTCTGCAAAAGAAGCGAGAATTTTCTTGGAGGAACTAAGAAACATTGTTAGATACATTGGAGCTGGTAGTGCTGACATGGAAAAAGGAACCATGCGCTTAGAACCAAACATTTCTGTGAGAAAACCAGGACAGCAAGAACTACCAAACTACAAAGTTGAAGTTAAAAACATCAATTCCTTTAAATTTGCAGAAGCTGCAATTGAATATGAGGTTGAAAGACACATTCAAATGCTTTCAGAAGGACAGACTCCAAAACAAGTAACCATGGGTTGGAATGAAAAAGCATCACAAACTGTTGAACAACGAAGCAAAGAAGAAGCAAATGATTACAGATATTTCCCAGACCCAGATCTTCCAGTCTTAAAGCTTTCTGATCAGTTCATCTCAGAGCTTCAGGCTGCTTTGCCTGAACTTCCTGCTGCAAAACGACAACGCTTTAAAGAAGAATACGGTTTACCAGATGATGATATTCAAAACCTCGTTAACTGGAAAGAATTAACTGAATATTTTGAAGAGGTTGTTTCTGAAATACAAGCTTGGATTCAAGCAGATCGTTCTAAGGAAGATTTGTTAAAGCTTGTAAAGATGGCTGCAAACTGGTGTTTGCAGGATTTTTCAGCGCTATTAAATGCTTCTAAAATCAATCCTTCAGAAAGCCGTGTTACTCAGGAAAACTTTGCTGAATTGTTGAAACACATTGCAGATGCTAAAATCAGCGTAACAGCAGCTAAACAGGTTTTTGCACAGATGTTCGAACATGGCGGGGATCCTGATCACATTATTGAAGACTTAGGTTTAAGCCAGATTAGTGACACAGCTGCCATAGAAAGCGCTGTTGATTCGGTGATCCAAGCAAATGAAAAGGCGGTCTTGGATTACAAAGCAGGTCAGCAAAAGTCTTTTGGTTTCTTAGTTGGTATGGCTATGAAAGAATTAAAAGGCAAGGGTAATCCTGCCATAGTTAATGAAATATTAAAGAAAAAATTGGAGTAAATATGTTTAAAGAAGGCGGAACACCCGAAGATCCAACAAATATATATGACCCAAACAAGGCTGAATACAGACCACATCCTACAGATCCAGCTGAGTTTAAGGCACGAGTTTTAGGTGATGTGAAAGAATATTTTGACAGGGCTGTTGTCGCAAAGAATGGTGATCTTGAAATGATTGCCAACAACATCGCAACATATCTTGGTATTAGTTACTGGGATGGTGAGAGTGCTGAACAAAAACGTTTAATTACAGAAGCACTTCGTTCTAAAGAAGATTTAAATATGAATCAAAAAAGAGTTGTTAGTTTAGTTATCCAATCTCTGCTTAAAAGAGGAGAAGCAGAACAAGAACAAAAAGAAGCAGCTTAAGCTGCTTCTTTTAAAAAGTTTTTAGTTTTGGAGGCAGCTTTTAAAAGGTTGCTTTTTTTGTTTGGATCAAACCAGAATATTTCTCTGTTTCTTTTAAACCAGGTGCGTTGTCTTTTAGTATATTTCTTAACTGCAATTAAAAGAAGTTCTTTCATTTGTTGCTTAGATATTTTCTTTTGCAAAAACTCTGCAACAAAACGATATTCTAATCCAAAGTTTTCAAGAGTCTTCCAGGAAACGCCTTGTTTGTGCAATCTCTGTACTTCTTTGATCATTCCTTTTTTAAGGCGTAGATCTAAACGTTTAGATATTTTCTGCATTAGTTTTTCATGTTGCATATCTAAACCAATGTAGAGTGTTTTGTATTTAGCAGGATTTTGAAGGTTACTGTATGCAGGACCTTTCGATTCTTTTATTATCTCAAGCGCCCTAATTAATCTTCTTTTGTTTTTTGGATCAATGTTTTGTGCTCTTTTTGGATCTTGCTTTGCAAGCATGGAAAAAAGTTCTTCTGCTGATTGTTTGGAGAGTTTTAAACGTAAAGCTTTGTTGGGAGGAACTTTGGAGAAAGTCTGGTTTTTACAAAGTGCATCAACCCAAAAACCAGTACCACCGCAAATGATCGGTAGTTTTCCTGCTTTTAATATTTGAGAAATTGCTTTTTCAGCAGCTGCCTTAAACTTAGTTACATTGTAAGAGGCAGTCTTTGGGCTTGCGACATCAAGCAGGTAGTGTTTAATGCCTTGCATTTCTTTTTTAGAGATCTTGCCGCTTCCTAAATCCATACCTTTGTAGACTTGTCTAGAATCCGCAGAGACTATCTCTCCATTAAATTTCTTTGCAAGAAAAACAGCCAGGTCTGATTTTCCGGTTGCAGTAGGTCCGACGATTGCTAATATTTTTGGGAGTTTTTCTTTAGACATAGATTTTTTGTACAACTTAGTATATTATATTGAGACTTAAAAAGAAAGGAAGTTATGAAACAAAAACTAGCTATTACCCTTGCAGCACTTGCGCTTCTTGCTGCAGGTTGTAACACGAAAGTTCAAAACAAAGAAGAGAGTCCAAATACTGAGCAAACACAAAACACGGAAAACAAACAAGCAGAAAGCACAGCAGCTGCTCAAGCAAATACACCCGCTATGACACAGCCTTCAGATACGCATTTTTCAGACGGCAGTGATGTTGAAGCTGTGCCAACCCCAGAAGTTTTAGAGATTAAAATGACAGCTGATGCTTTTGTGCCAGCTCAGATTACAATTAACAAAGGCGACTATATTCAGTTTACAAACACAGATTCTAAAGCACACTGGCCAGCATCAGACCCGCATCCAACGCACACAGGTCTTCCTGGGTTTGATTCTTTGAAAGGGATTGAAACAGGAAAGTATTACAGATATCAGTTCACAAATGCAGGGACTTTTGGTTTCCATGACCATTTACATCCTGCTTTGAAGGGAACAGTAACAGTAAAATAGCTATTGGAATGTTTGAGGACCGGCTACGCGCAAGCGCAACCGGTCCTCGTTTTGTTTCTAGTGGTCGTGGACGTCCGCCTTGTTGGCCCTAGGCGGGCAGGGCTCGAGAGATCACCTCCGAGAGAAAGCGGTGGGAATCATCGTCCGCGATGACAACATCGAGTGTCCTCCTGAAGGGGGAACACCTTAATTATACCACTGTTATTTCTTCTCAGAAATCTCTTGTCTAATTTTGTCTGCAAACTTCTTTAAAACCATTGCACCTAGGTCTTTTTGCGCTCTGGTTCTGACTGATATTTTTTTAGATTTCATTTCTTTTTCCCCTAGAATGAGCATGTAAGGGGACTTGTTCATCTGTGCTTCGCGGATTTTCTTGCCAATTGATTCATCACGATCATCTACCTCTAAACGCAGACCTGGAACAAGGCTTGAAAGCTTTTTTTCCACAGCCCTCGCATACTTATTCTGCTTCTTTGATATCGGTAGGATTGAGACTTGGACAGGGGAAAGCCAGAGTGGGAAAGCTCCTGCAAATTGTTCAATTAAAATGCCCATGAAGCGCTCGTATGAGCCAAGGAGTGCTCGGTGGATGACAATTGGAGTTTTCTTTGAGCCATCTTTGTCGACATATTCTAAGTCAAATCTTTTTGGTTGCTGGAAATCAAGTTGAATGGTTGCAAGCTGCCAACTTCTTCCAAGAGAATCTTTGATCTTCATATCAATCTTTGGTCCATAGAAAGCACCATCTCCTGGATTTAATTCATATTTCCATTTTGCTTTTTTAAGAGCTTCTGCTAAAGCATTCTCTGCTTTGTTCCATTCTTCTTTAGTACCCAGTGCTTTTTCAGGCATGGTTGCTAGATGTACGTCCTCTATTTTCATACCAAAGATTTTGTATATTTTTTGGGTTCGTTTAAGTAACTCTGCAACTTCATTTGCAACTTGTTCTGGTGTCAGGAAAATATGACAGTCATCTTGAGCAAATGCCCTGACTCTGGTCATGCCGCCTAGTGCTCCACTCAATTCATTTCTGAAAAGCGTGTTCATCTCAGCAAGCCTTAAAGGCAGATCTTTGTAAGAGTAGAGTCCTTGTTTGAAAAGCAGCATGTGCCCTGGACAGTTCATTGGTTTTAGCGCAAAGTCTCTGCCTTCAACTTTGAAAGTGAACATGTCATCTTTGAAGTGCTGCCAGTGTCCGGATGTTTTCCAAAGTTCAGCATCAAACATTTGTGGAAGTTTTACTTCGCTGTAACCTGGGCCATATGATATTTCTCTAACAAATTTTTCTAGCTCGTTTCTAACTATCATCCCTTTTGGTTGATAGAAAGGAATTCCAGGGGACATTTCATTGAAAAGAAACAAACCAAGCTTAGGACCCAAAACTCTGTGATCGCGTTTTGCTAGTTCTTCTTGAAGTTGGATGTGTTTTTCTAGTTGATCTTTAGTTTCAAAAGCTAAACCATAGATTCTTTGCATCTGTGGATTTGCTTGATCACCACGCCAGTAAGCACCAGACGTTTTTTCAAGCTTGAAAGCGTCAGTTTTAATCTCTGAAGTGTTGTTAACATGTCCACCACGACAAAGATCAACGAATTTACCTGTGTGATATATCGAGACGTGGCTTGGTTTTTCTTTTTCAGAGCCCTGATCTCCGGTAATGTCTTTGAAAACCGTTGTGCCATGTTTTTCAATATCTGTTATGAGTTCAACTTTAAAAGGTTGGTTTTTTTCTTTAAAGAAATCTTTTGCCTCTTTGAAAGACATTTCTTGTCGTTTGAATTCTTGTTTCTGACGGATTAGCTCGCGCATTCTTTTTTCAAGACGGTTTAAGTCTTCAGGAGTCAAAGCACGTGGTAGTAGGAAGTCATAGTAAAAGCCATGTTCAATTACAGGACCAACACCAAGCTGAGCTTTTGGGAAAGCTTCTAGTACTGCACTTGCAAGGATGTGTGCTAGGGAATGTCTTAAGTTGTGTAGTTTTTCGTTTTGCATAGTTTTCAATATATTTAATATTTAAAAAGACAAAACCCCAAAGCATAGTCGCAATGATTTTGCGAACAAGCTTTGGGGTTCAATGTTGAACGGTTCCACCCAAACTCACTTTGAGTTGTTTGAAGCTCAGCAGTTGGTAGTTGCCTCATTGCTTCAAGGACTGGAGATAGTATACCAGACTTTACAAGTTTTATGCAATTATGTATCCTTAGCTGCAGTATTCCTGTTGTATCCCACCACTGTAGCAAGTCTCTATAGGAGGAGACGATAATGATGACGACGGCAACGCCACTCGTGGCTGAGGTTCCGCGTTTGGTGGCCGGTTTGCGGCAGCAGTGGCACGAGATGGTCACGACGAGGGACATGGCGGAGTTCGACAACGCCAAGCGCCACTTCCTCGCGTTTCTGCTCGAGTTGGACATCACTCTCCAGGAGGCCTACGAGGAGCACCTCAAGGATCACGCTGATCCGCACAATGGCGAGCGGGTCTACCAGTTCCTGCGCCGCTACATGGACTAGCGTCGCCGTCGCAAGCTTAAAGCCGGGGAAAGTGCTTTCTTTAAGAGAAACACTAACCCCGGCTTTGCGATTGCTACTTCCCGTTATTAACCACCACCCTAGATATTTCCTTTAGTTCTCTTAACTCTTGAAGCATTGAGTCTGAGAAGCTAACCTTTATTTTTGTGTTCATTGTTTTTTGAGGTGTACCAAGTGCATCGGTAATCAGTAGGTTTACTGAAGCATTTCCAGGAAACCTTGTTAGAATTGCTTTCATTGAATCCATAGTTTGTCTGCTTACTTTTTCTGGCAGATGTATTTCAACTACGCTGTTTAATTCAATGTCTTGGATATTCATTTCATAGAGGTCGTCATTTGGCAATTCTCGTATTTCTTCTGCGATCAGTTTAAACTCACCGTCTTTTTCAGAGAGCCTACCAGTTATTTGCACAATCTGTTCCAGCTCAATGAGGTTACCGAATCTTTGAAGCGTTTTTGGAAAAACCAATGCTTCAATACTACCACTTTGATCTTCTAAGTTTAAGAAGATCATTGGTTCTTGTTTTTTAGTTAAGCTTTTTTTAAGTTTTGAGATTATTCCACCAACAGAGATGTTTGCGTCAATCATTTCATCGTTTAGAGAACCGATTTTCATAATCTGTGAAAGAACGTTTTTGTAGTTGTTTAAAGGGTGTGAGGAGACATAGAGCCCCAAGAGTTCTTTTTCCCAGAGCAGTTTTTCATCATCAGTTGCAGGAGTTGTTTCTGTTAGGCGAATGTCAGAGTTGTCTTCTGGTGCTTTGCCAAAAAGACTTTCTTGTCCTGAGAGTCGTATTTTTGCATGGTCTCTAACAAACTCTAAGATATTTTCTGTGTTGAAAAGCATTTGGTTGCGTTCTCCGAAAGCATCCAGTGCTCCGGATTTAACCAGTGCTTCCCAGGATTTTTTGTTGAAGTTTTTTGTTTCAATGCGTAAGAGAAAGTCTTTTAGGTTTTTGAATTTTCCACCTGTTCTTCTTTGTTCTTTAACCTGTGCAATGACGTCATATCCAAGATTTTTTATGGCATTTAAACCAAAGCGGATGTTTTGTTCATCAATGACTGTGAAGTTGTTTAAGGATTCATTAATGTCTGGAGGGAGTACGTTAATGCCCATTTTTTTGCATTCTTCAACAGCTTCATAGATTTTAACAACATCACCAGATTCAGCAGTCATCACAGCTGCCATGAACTCAACGGTGTAGTTTGCTTTCATGTAAGCGGTTTGGTAGGAGACAGTAGAGTAAGACGCTGAGTGGGATTTGTTGAAACCGTATGCTGCAAAGGGTTCTATCCAGGACCAGATTTCCTCTGCTTTGCTTTGAGAAAACTTTGAATGCTCGACACAACCTTTAACAAACTTTTCTCTTTGTTTTGCCATTTCAGCAGGGATCTTTTTACCAACCGCTTTTCTAAACTTATCAACTTCTTCCCAAGTATATCCAGCTATGTCGTGCGCGATTTGAAGTAGGTCATCCTGGTAAACCAAAACACCATAGGTTCGCTTAAGGATTTGTTCGAATGCTGGATCTAGGTAGGTGACTAGTTTTGGGTTGTGTGCACGTTCAATGAAAAGCGGGATGAATTGCATTGGACCAGGTCTGTAAAGGGCTATCATTGCCATAATGTCAAAAATGTCTTTTGGTTGCAGTTCTTTTAAGTATCTGGTCATACCTGATGAACCCATTTGGAAAACTCCAAAAGTGTGTCCTTCTGAAAGCAACTTGAAGGTTTTTTTGTCTGGGTGTGGTAAGTTGTAAATATCTATTTTGGTTTGATGTCTGGCTTCAACGATCTTGATGGCTTCTTCTAAGATTGAAAGGTTTCTAATTCCTAAAAGATCAATCTTAACAGCACCGATTGCTTTAGCATTAGCATTAACATCAAGGGAATACATGTCATATTGTGTGATTAAACGATCGCCATCAGGTTCTTTTTGCAGTGGCATGTAGTCTGTGAGCTTTGTCGGGGTTATGACTACACCAGCAGCATGCACTGATGCATGCCTAGCTCCACCCTCTAGTTTGGTTGCAATATCAATGATTTTTTTTGTTTCAGGATCTTTTTTGTAAACCTCAAAAAGATCTGTAGAGATTTGCAAAGCTTTTTCTATAGTCATATCAAAGCCTTGTTTACCAAGTGGGATCATTTTTGCAATCTTGTCGCATTTGCCGTATGCAATACCCAAAGCTCTACCAACATCTCTAATTGCAGCCCTGGCTTTCATTGTTCCAAAGGTAATGATTTGTGCAACCTTGTCTTTGCCATATTTTTCCGTGATGTATGAGATGATGTCGTCTCTTCTGTTGTCTGCTATGTCTAAATCAATATCTGGAGGAGTTGGACGGTGCATGGTTAAGAAACGCTCAAATGGAAGCTGGAAGTATATTGGATCAATGTTGGTAATGCCTGTGACATAGCCAACCATGGAGCCTGCTGCAGAGCCTCTGGTGTTTGTAATGATGCCCATGCTTTTGGCTGTGTTAACAATGTCAGCAAGCACTAAGAAGTAGGTTGCAAAACCTTTGTTGATGATGATATTTAACTCATAGTCTAGTCTTTGAATTATACTTTCTGGAAGTTTGTTATCTTTAGCGTAGAACTTTTTTGCTCTCTCAAAAGTTATTTCCCTCAGATATTCTTCTGGAGATTCTCCTTTTGGTGTTTTGTAAACAGGGAAGTATCTTTGGTTGATTGGAATTTCAAGGTTACAAAGGTTTGCAATTTTTGTTGTGTTCTCTAAAGCCTCTGGATAGTCCTTAAATCTCTCTGCCATTTCTTCAGAGCTTTTGAGTGAAAGGTCACTCGTAGTCATGTCTAAACGGTCTGTATCATTTACAGTTTTGCCTGTGCCAATGCAAACTAAAACATCCTGTGCTTCAAAGTCATTTGGGTGAATGTAGTGGCAATCTGCTGTGGCTACAAGTCCCAAGTCCTCTGTTTTTGCAAGCGCTGCCAGTCCTTTTATGACTTTTTCATTTTCAATGTCAAAATCACTTGCTTGGTTTTCGTTTCTTTGGTTTCTTTGGATCTCTAAAAAGAAATTTTCTTTACCAAATATATCAACATACTCACTAAGAACCTTTTGTGCTTCAATGAGGTTTTTATTTTTTATGGCTCTGTATATTTCACCCCTGGGACATCCTGAAAGAGCAATTAGTCCCTCAGAATGTTTTTTTAGTAATGCTTTGTCTATTTTTGGTTTGTAGTAAAAACCTTCAAGGTGTGCTGTGGTGGTGAGTTCAATGAGGTTTTTGTAACCTGTTAAGTTTTTTGCAAGTAGGGTTAAGTGAAAGTAGTCATCGTCAATTTTTGGTTGTTTGTCTTGTATTGAACGTATTGCAATATATGCTTCCATACCAATGATTGGCTTGATACCTCGTTCTAAGGCTTTGCTGTAAAACTCAATTGCGCCATACATCACGCCATGGTCAGTTAGAGCCAAGCTTTTAAAGCCAAGTTCTTTAGCACGATCAAGCAGAGGGTCAATCTGTGAAAGACCGTCAAGAAGCGAGAGGTGAGAGTGGACGTGGAGATGGGTAAATTCCATAGTTTTTGTCTGTATCTCATTATATATCAGTTTTGAAAGCTAAGAAAATGCACCTTTGTGGTATACTTAATATATCTATGAGTGAGTTTCAGAAAGAAAAAATTGAGATTGAAATAGCGGAGAAGGAGATAGAGACCAAGGAGTTTTTACAAAGCTTTCCAAAAGAGAAACGCTATGTAATATATATCCTAGGCGTTCTTTTAATTCCGATTTTTTTCATAGCTAAATATTCTGTCTCTGCTTATTATTTGCATTACTTTAAAGTAAACCGAGAGATTGGCGTACATGAAGCAATAGTTACAAGTTTACCAGTACAGATTTTAGAAACTAATGCTTTGAGTATTTTAGGTAACAGTTATTCTGCTTATGCTTTGATTAAAAATCCAAACAAGGATTTGGTTGCTTCTGAATTAAAGTATGTTTTTCATTTTCAAGACAAAGAGGGAAAAGATTTAGTTTCTCAAGAAGGCAAGACCTTTATCTTGGGTGGTGAACAGAAATATATTTTAATGCCAAATGTTAAGATATTTCAGGCACCAGTAAGTGTTAAGGTTGAAATATCCGAACCAGTTTGGAAACGAAGGATTAGTTTGCCAAGTGTTGTTTTGAAGAGCGGAGTACCAAAGTATGGTGATCAAACAGACCCAATCGGTTTTTATATCTCTAACAGTCTTTACAATCAAAGCCCATATATTTTAGGAACTGTTAAAGTAAATGCTGTTGTTTTTGACAAGTCAGGCAAGGTCATTGCAGTAACACAGTACACAGCAAACACTGTTTCCCCACAACAAACCAGGGATTACAAGATGTTTTGGCCATTGCCAATCGCAGCTAATATTTCTGGGGATCCAAGGATTTTTGTTGAAACTAATATTTTAGATGACACTAATTTAAAAACTACGGAGTAGCATGGATAGTATTTTCACTAAAATTAAGCATTTGGACGTAACCTTGGCAGTAACCTGCTTTCTTTTGTTGCTAATTGGGTTATCGTTGATATATAGCACGAGTTTGTCGGGGAGTACCCAAGTTTTTACTAGACAATTAATTCATGCAGTTATTGCTGTAGCTTTGTTTTTCTTTTTTGCATACTTTGATTTTAGAAGCAGCACTAAAACCAGTAGGTATCTGTATCTCATTTTTGTTTTAGCGCTTGTTGCTTTGTTAATTATTGGTTTTTCTGTTAAAGGAAGTTCACGTTGGTTTAATTTTGGTTTTTTTAATTTTCAGCCAGCTGAGTTTATGAAGCTTGTTATGGTTTTAATTCTTGCAAGATTTTTTGCTTTAAGAAGAGGGGAGATTAATACTTGGAAGAATATTTTACTTTCTTTTGTCTATGCTTTGATTCCAATGTTTTTGATCGCTAAACAACCTGATCTTGGTTCTGCAATTATTATTTTCATAATTTGGTTAGGTATGCTTTTTTTCAGCACTGTTAACAAGAAGGTTTTCGTTTATCTCTTTTTAATCTTTATAGTTTTTGCGGGAATTTCTTGGAAGTTTCTTTTGCATGATTATCAAAGAAACAGAATTGAAACTTTCTTAGAACCAAGTCTTGATCCAAGAGGGCAAGGTTATAATGTTAGACAAGCAACTATTGCAATTGGTTCTGGTAGTTTAACAGGCAGAGGATTGGGCAAGGGTTTGCAATCTCAGCTTCGTTTCTTGCCAGAGCGTCAAACAGACTTTATCTTTGCTTCAGCCTCAGAAGAGCTTGGCTTTTTAGGCTCTTCCGTAATTCTTGTGCTGTATTTTATCCTGCTCTTTAGGCTTTTAGTTATTTACCGAATTAGTCGTGATGATCTTTCGCGTTTTGTGGTTATTGGTATTTTCTTTATGATTTTTGGTCAGGTAGTAATTAACATTGGTATGAACATGGGGGTTTTACCAGTCACTGGAATTCCTTTGCCCCTGCTTTCGTATGGTGGTAGTTCTTTGATGACTGTTGCCATTTCTTTAGGCATTGCTGAGGCTGTGGCTATTAATGCTAAGGGTTTGAGGTTGTAGTTTTTGTTCTTTTTGGTTAATTTGATACAATTTAAGGAAAGGAGAAGACTCTGATGAAAAAAATAGATTTCCAGAAAGTAATAGAATGGCTGTCCTTTGCCTTGAAATGCCCTGTTTGTGGGTACAAGTACAATTTGGATCGAACAAAGATTATTGATACTAAGCAAGAAGAGAATAACCAGGCAACGCTTTTGGTGCATTCTGACTGTGCTCAATGCAAAAGCTCAGTTGTTTTTGGTATATCTATTAATGGTGGTGAGATTTTCTCTGTAGGCATGATTACAGACTTAACTAGTCATGATACTAAAAAGTTTTCTCAGAAACAGCCAATTTCAAGTAATGATGTCTTAGATGTACATCGTTTTTTGAAGAAGTTTGATGGTAATTTTGTAAAAGCCTTTACTAATTGAGCTTGTAAAAAGGGCTTTATATATGGGCTTGTAAATTTTAGTGATAGCTGTTAGAATATCACAGTAATATTTATATACCCCTAAAAGATATTTGTATGGAAAAAATTGAGTTACAGGCGCAAATTAGACCAGAAACTCCTGTTGAGAAGCTTAGAAAACAGGGTTTTATGCCAGCTGTGGTTTACGGACATAGCAAGAAAACAGAGCACTTAGCAGTTTTGCAAAGCGCTTTTGAAAAAGTTTTTAGAAAAGCTGGTGAATCAACCTTGGTTAATTTGGTAGTTGACGGTAAATCTAAGAATGTCATTATTCACGACACCCAGCGTCATTATTTAACCGGCAAGTTTGAGCATGCTGATTTTTATGAAGTAAGCATGACTGAAAAGCTAAAAGCAACTGTTGCTTTAGAGTTTACAGGCGTTTCTAAAGCAGTTAAAGAAAACGGTGGTATTTTGGTAACAGTTTTGGATGAAGTTGAAGTTGAATGTTTGCCAGTAGACTTACCACATAACATTGTTGTCGATATTTCTTCTTTGAATACATTTGAAGATTCAATTCATGTCAGTGATTTGAAAGTTGATAGCAAAGTTCAGATTTTAACAGACGGTAACGAAGTTGTTGTTAAGGTTTCTCCTCCACGTGAGGTTGAAGCAGAAATGTCAGCTCCTGTTGTTGAAGATGTTAGTAAGGTTGAAGGTGCTGCTGAAGTAAAGCCTGAAACAGAAGAAGCAGCAGAAGAGGGGAAGAAATAACAGGATATTAAAAACCGGCGGAAACGCCGGTTTTTTTGTCTCTTAATTGGGAAGGACGCCGGGCAGTACCGACGTCCTCGTTTGTGCAACGCAAGGGTCCACCCCTGAATCCGTTGCGTTGCGTGGCAACCAACAGGTCTTTGCGGAAGCTTTTAAAAGCCTTCAAACGCTCGCTGTTGGTCTCATCCTCCATCTGCATGAACCTGCGAAGGATGGGCCAGTGCTTCCGTAGATCAGCAAAGTCTTTCGGCATTCACCCAAGATGTGATCTTAAGCTACTCTCGCAACATTGTTGCGTGCCGGGTTTCTTTGTGCCCACGAAGCATATACTAACCCAGAGCCTTAGGGTTAGTTATATATTACACCTTGGTTTTTGAAATATCAAAAAGTCTGTTATTTAATCTGTATCTCTACTATTCTATCCCACAAAGCAAGATCTTTGTGCACTGTTATTTTAGCCTCAGGCATTAACTTGTGTATCATTGTAGAAACTGTTTTTGCCTGATTGTAGTTTATCTCCAGCAAAATTAAAGAGTTTTTAAGTTTAAATTTAGAAAGTTCTTTTAGTAGTTTTAATATTTTCTCTGTTCCTTTTTTTCCGCCAAGCAGTGCTAGTCTTGGTTCTTTAGTGATGCTTTTTTCAGCAAGCTGTTTTGGATAGAGGTAGGGGAGATTTGCAGTGATTAAAATGTTTTTTGAGTTCTTCTTTAGCAGCTTGGAGAACGGGGTGCTTAAGTTTCCTTGCTTGAATGATATTTTTAAGTCCTTAGCATTTCTTTTTGCAACTAAGAGTGCTTTTTTAGAAATGTCTGAGGCAAGGAATTGTGCTTTGGTTTTTAAGTTTCTTTTCAAAGAAACAATGATAGCACCTGAACCTGTGCCAATATCAATGATGGTTTTTGGTTTGTGTTGTTTAGCCCAAGTGATTGCTAAGTCAACTAAACTTTCTGTTTCTGGTCTAGGGATTAGAACATCCTTGTTAACAAATATTTTGTTTTTGTAAAACCATTTGTAGGAAAGAACATATGCTAAAGGAATCCCTTTTGAAAGTTCCCTTTGCATGTGTTTTAGTTTTCGTTTCTGAGTCAGGGATAGCTTTGTTTCAGGATGCGCTAAAACATATTCTTTTGTTTTTCCTAGTATTTCAGCAATGAGTACTTCACGCATTTTAGAGTGCTGCTTTTTTAAGCTTGAGATCTTCTTCAATTAGGCTGTTAACAATTTCGTCTAGTTTGCCTTCCATGATCATATCAATCTGGTTGAAGTTTTGATTAATACGATGATCTGTAACACGGTCTTGTGGGAAGTTATATGTCCTGATCTTCTCTGATCTGTCACCAGTTCCAATCTGGGATTTTCTTTTGTCCTTGTATTCTTTTTCTTTTTGTTCTTGATAGTAGGCAGCAACTCGGGATCTAATAACTGCAAGGGCTTTTTCTCTGTTTTGAGCTTGTGAGCGCTCATCTTGTGATTGTGCGGTTATACCAGTTGGTAAGTGCACGATCTTGATTGCAGAGTATGTTGTGTTAACGCTTTGTCCACCATGTCCTGAGGCTGTGTTTGCAGTCATTTCAAGATCTTTCATCGGGATATCAATATCTACGGCTTCGAATTCAGGAAGTACTGCAACAGTTACAGTTGAGGTGTGAACTCTGCCTGATTTTTCTGTTTCTGGAACTCTTTGCACACGGTGTACTCCTGATTCATATTTCATTTTGCTGTAGACTTTTTTTCCAATGATTTCAAAAACAACTTCTTTGAATCCACCAATGTCGTTTTTGCTTGAAGAAATGATGTGTGTTTTCCAGCCATGTTTTTCTCCAAACTTTGTATACATTCTGTAAAGTTCAGCTGCAAAAAGCGCTGATTCATCACCACCAGCACCAGCGCGTATTTCTACGATGATGTTTTTTTCATCCATTGGATCTGATGGAATGAGCAGTGTTTCAATGTCGTTTTCTAAGCTTTCAATTCTTCTGCTGATGATCTTTATTTCTTCTTTAGCAATATCTGCAAGTTCGTCTTTGCCTTCTGATAGTTCTTGGTTTTCTTTGAGCTCATGTTCGTTTTTTTCTAGCTCCTGAATTTTTTGGATAACTGGAAAAAGATCAGATTGCTTTTTGCCAAGCTTTGCGATTTCATCAGGAGTTGCTTTGCTAAGCTTTTCTGAAAGCTGGTCATATTCTGTAAGTAGTTTTTTGTAGGATTCTTTCATAGCTTTAATTATACCTTTATCTCTAAAGACAAACAAAAAAGCTCTTCTTAGCCTTGGTCTTTAAAGGGAAACGTTGATTTTTACAATCTTCGTTTTTTAACAAGGCAAAAAGAGCTTTGTAAGTAGCTACTTAGCTTTTTTTTCTGCAGAGGTTTTTCTTGGCTTTTTGACAGTCTTTGAAGAAGCCATCTGTGTTGATACAGCAGCACGCTTCTTGAATCTATCAACAACACCTGCTGTGTCTACGAGCTTCTGTTTGCCAGTATAAAAAGGGTGGCATTGAGAACAGATTTCCACGTGGATTTCTGGCTTTGTAGAACCTGAGGTATAGCTGTTTCCGCAGGCGCAAGAAAATTTTGCGTCTTTGTAATATGTTGGGTGAATCTCGTTTTTCATACCGCAAAACAATAACATAATCTGTGGAAAAATGCAAGCTTGTGGTTTTTCGGTTTATTGTGTATATTTCAAGCATAGTTTAGAGGGAAAAAAATAGTGAGACACAAACATAAAATTAA